>NZ_JADDIL010000009.1:0-155889 GCF_020826795.1 Microtetraspora sp. AC03309
TGGGGGAAGCGGGGGAGGAGGGATGGGTGGCATCCGCCACCGGACCCCGCTCCGTCGGCGGTGTCGCCTGCAGCGTCTGCCGGAGCGTGGACTGAGGAGCCCCCTGCGCCGCGGCGGCGGGGCCACCGGTCTGCTGCCAGGTCGCCTGCACCGAGTGCGCGGCCTGCTCGGGGCCGGCGGCACGGCCGACCATGTGGTCCAGGAGTTGCTGCGAGGTCGGCCGGCGCCCGGGATCCTTGGACAGCGCGTAGCCGACCAGGTCACGCAGCGCCGGGTCCAGCCCGGTGAGGTCGGGCTCGTTGTTGAGCACCTGGTAGAGCACCGCGTGAAGCGTCTCGCCGTGGAACGGCGGGCGGCCGGTGGCGGCGAAGGCGACCAGGCAGCCCCACGAGAACACGTCACAGGCCGGTGAAACGGGCTCGCCGCGCAGCACCTCGGGCGCCATGTAGCGGGGCGTCCCGATGAGCTCGCCCGTGCCGGTGATCCCGCCGAGCGTGTCGCGGGCCCTGGCGATGCCGAAGTCGATCACTCGGGGGCCGACGGGGGAGAGCAGCACGTTGGACGGTTTCAGGTCACGGTGGATCACGCCCGCGCCGTGAATGGCGGTGAGCGCGGTCGCGACCCCGACCGCGAGGGCGTCCAGGCTGGAGCCGCGCAACGGGCCCGAGGACTGTACGGCGTGCTCCAGGTTGGGGCCGGGGACGAACTCGGTGACGACGTAGAGCTGGTCACCGTCGAGCGCGGCCTCGATCACGGCGGCGGTGCAGAACCGCCTGACCCGGGACGCCGCGTCGGCCTCACGGCGGAAGCGCATCCTGAACTGCTCGTGCCGGCTGAACTCGGGGTTGATCACCTTGACGGCGACCTGTTGCCCGTCTGGGGAATCGCCCAGGTAGACCGTGCCCATGCCGCCCACGCCCAAGCGGCCGAGCAGGCGATATCCGCCGATCTGAAGGGGATCTCCCGGAGTGAGGTCGTTCACCGCGCCATCCAACCGCCGTACGTAATGTTCCACACATTCAGCGGCAAAGCCTACAGAGATCTTCTCGCGGACCCAGCATGTGCGGCGAAAGCGCCCCGGGATGCGCCCGGGAGCGCCCGCGGATGTCGCGGGTTGTCAGAGTCCCCGGAGGAACGCGGCGGCGACCGGTGCGGCGACCTTGCCTCCGCCGCCCCCGCCCTCGACGACGACCGCGAAGGCGACGTCGCCGCGGTAGCCGATGAACCACGCGTGGGATTCCAGCTTCTCGCCGGTGCCGAACTCCGCGGTGCCCGTCTTGCCGGCCGTACCGGACGGGAGGCCGGCGGAGTGCGCGGTGCCCTTGCTGACAACGGCCCGCATCATCACGCGGAGCTGCTCGGCGACGCCGTCCGGCAGGTCCGTGGGCGAGGCCTTCTGCTTGATCGAGGGCACCAGCGTCGGCGGCCGCCAGGCACCGTCCGCGACCGCGGCCGCGACCGTGGCCATGACCAGCGGGCTCGCGGTGATCCGGGCCTGGCCGAAGGACTCCGCGCCCAGTTCGGCGTCGCTGGTCGCCTTGGGCATGCTCGCCTTGGTCGCGGGGACGCCGATATTGAGCGCCTGGTTGAAGCCGAGGTCGGAGGCGATGTCGTACAGCTTCTGCGCGCTGAGCTTGGTGGCGGTCAGCGGCGCGAAGGTCGTGTTGCACGAGTGGGCGTAGGAGTCGAGGAACGACAGCGCCCCGAACGCCTCGTGGTCGGAGTTGCGGATCTGCAGCCCGCCGACCGACACCGTCTTGGGGCAGGTGACCTGCGACGACGGTGTCAGGCCCGCCGCGAGCAGACCGGCGGCCGTGATGGTCTTGAACGTGGATCCGGGGGGATAGCGGCCGTCCAGCGCCCGGTTGAAGCCGCCCTTGTTGTTGACGACCGCGAGGACCTCACCGCTGGACGGGCGCACGGCGACCAGCGACGTGGGCTTCTCGATGTCGCGCACGGCGTCCGCGGCGGCGCGCTGGACGTTCAGGTCCAGGCTGGTCCTGACGTCGCGTCCCGTCGAGCCCTTCATGGTGGCCAGGGTCTTCTTCCCGGCGAGGATCTCGGTGGTGGGCGTGCCGGCCAGCGACTTCTGGAAGGTCTCCTGGAGACCGCCGCGGCCGATCGCGTCGCCCGTCTTGTACGCCGAGCCCAGGGCCTTGACGTCCTTGGCCGTCGCCTTGTCGAGGTACCCGACGAGCTGCTGGACCGAGCCGCCCATGTCGCCGCCGTCGATGCGGTCGCCGTTCACGTCCATGACGGCGCCGCGCCGCGGCCAGGTCGTCTTGAGGGACAGGTGGACGGTGCCGTCGAGCGCGGGATGGACGGCGCGCGGCGCCCAGGCGACCTTCCAGTAGTGGTCCTTGACCGCGAGGTCGATCGTGCCGTCGTAGGTCCACTCGCCGACGTCCTTGAGCGTCGCGGTCGCGGTGTAGGCCGCGGTGGCGCGGTCGTCTCCCGCCGGGGTCACCGCGCCGAGGGTGACGGCGACCGCGGTCGCGCCCAGGTTTTTGGTGAGTTCGGCGTAGGCGGCCTCGAAGCCCGCCGCCTGTGTGGCCAGCTCGGCCTTCATCGCGGTCAGATCGCCGCGCGCCCACGCGGAGGTGAAGCGCTGCGCGGTCTCCTGCGGGGTGCCCCTCGTGTGGAGGACGTAGTAGGCGCCTCCCGCGGCGGCGCCGGCCACCAGGACGGTGGCGGCGGTCGTGATCGCGATCGTACGTCCTCGGGGCACGCGTTGCCTCCCAGCCTCGAAACCGGCACAGAGCCTATCGCGGTCAAATCGCCATACAAACCGCGGTCAGGACGCGTTCTTGACGCTCGCGGCGTACTTGTTCACGTATTCCTGGCCGGACAGGTCACGGATCGCCTCCATGATCTGGTCGGTCACCTGCCGGCGGTCGCGCGCGCTGCCCGGGTCGCCGGTGTAGACGGTCGGCGCGCCGATCCGGATCCCGATGCGGGTGATCCGCGGCACGGACGCTCCCGGGGGCAGCACGCGGTCGACGCCTTCCATGGCGACCGGGACGACCGGGGCGCCCGTGGTCAGCGCGAGCCACGCCACGCCGATCTTGCCCTTGTACAGGCGCCCGTCGGGGGAGCGGGTGCCCTCGGGGTAGATGCCGAAGAGCTCGCCCGCCTTCAGCACGCCCGCGGCGGCGTCGAGCATGGCCTGGGCCGCTCCCGCGCTCTCCCGGTCGATCGCCAGGTTGCCCGTGCTGCGCATGAACATGGCCGTCACCGGGTTGCCCGTGAAGTATTCGTTCTTGGCGACGAACGTGACCTTCCGCGGCAGCAGCGCCGGGAGGAAGAAGGAGTCGAGGATGGAAAGGTGGTTGGACGCCAGGATCGCGGGCCCGGTCTCCGGCACGTGCTCCCTGCCCTCGACCACCGGCCGCCACAGGAGCCGCACGGTGGGCGCAGTGACGATCTTGGCGATGCGGTAGAGCACGGGCACTCCTCAGGATCTCCGCCGGTCCGGCCTCACGCCGACGGCGACGCGATCAACCCTAAGCCAGGGCGGGGTGCGACCACCGCGCGCGCCGCGTCCCAAGGTTTCGTACGACTTGGCCTGATCTTCGTCCAGTAGTCGAAACCCCCGCGAGAGCTGGTCTCGCGGGGGCCTGGCACGTTAAGGCCGATGTGGTGGTCGCCTCCTCGGCGAGAGGCACAACACGGCTCCAGCCGAACGGTATTCCGTGAAGGCGGTAATTGCGGCCCGGGGGACACATCCACATCGGCACTACCAAGCCTAACGGACGCCCGGCGGTGGTCATTCCGGTTCCCCGGATCTCGGCGCGTCAGCACCCATTGTTATATCCAGAAATATCCCTTTTGTGCCGATTTATTGTGACGCTTGGGCGGCGTTGGTGGAGGGCAGGGTCGCGTCGGGGACGGCGTCGAGATCGGGCGGCGCTCAGTCCGTGTCTGATCCGGTCTTCCACGCGAGACGGAGCTGCTCCGCGGCATCGGTGGCCTGGCGAAGGCCCGCCTGGTAGGCCGGTTCCCAGGCCGTCCGGTCGTTCAGGTCCGAGCCGAACGCGCGTAGTGATTCCGGATCGGGCTCGATGGTCACCACGGTGCGCGCCCCGGCGACCGCCAGCTCCTGGTGGAGCAACTCGCGGGGAAACAGGTGCGCCTGCGGGTCGATCACGACGAGTGTGCGGGCTCCGGCCGCGAGTCCGGCGTTGGTCGCCGACCGCAGGGAGCCGTCCATGTATCGGCGGCCGTTGACGGTGATCGGTGGGTAGATGCCAGGGAAGGCGGTGCTTGCCGCCACGGCGGAGGGCAGCGGTGCGCCACTGGCACGGTCGAAGACCTCCTGCTCGCCGGTCTCGGCGTCCAGCGCGGTGATGAGCAACCGCCGGTCCGGCCATTGGTCTGCGCCGGCCATGGCGCGCATCCGGGCGATATGTGCCTGCTCGGGGCCGGTCTCGGCGGCGAGCGCGATCTGGCCCACTCGGCGTCGCGCCTCGTCCGGGTTCGAGGCGGCACTGCCGAGCACCGCGAACGCCTCGCCCAGCCGGCGCCCGTCCACCTGGGGAGGAGTGCTGCCGGAGCCGGCAGGGCGCACTGGGGTGGCGAGCCGGTCGGGGTCCTGGCCGGTGGCCAGCAGCGCGGCGATGATCGCACCGGCCGAGGTGCCGACGATCAGATCGGCCTCGCCGAGATCCACCCCGCCGCGGCGCAGTCCGCAGGCGAGCCCAGCCATCCAGGCCATGCCGACGAGACCTCCGGCGCCCAGTACGAGTGCCCGGTCGATCGAGTGCATGACTGTCTCCTCCCATTATTGAAACAGTCGTACCATATATGGACGTAGGCTCAGATTGGCGCTGGAGAGAGGGTGATCCACCGTGGGGCGACCCCCAGATCCCGCCCGACGGGAGGCCACGCTGGCGCGGGCGACCGATTACGTACTGGCGCACGGCCTGGCCGGGTTGAGTCTGCGGCCGCTGGCCGCGGCTCTCGATACCAGCCCGCGGATGCTGCTCTACGACTTCGGCAGCAAGCAGGAGTTGGTGTCTGCCGTCCTCGCCGAGGCCCGCCGCCGCGGTGCGACACGGTTGGCTGAGAACCTCCCGCCGCAGGCGGCCTCTCCGGAGGAACGCCTGCGCGGCATCTGGGCCTGGATGAGCGCACCCGAGCGCGCCCCGTACGTCCGGCTGATCTTCGAGGTGCACGCCGACGGCCTGGCACACCCCGAGAACTACTCGGACCGAGCCGAGGCGATCACGAACTGGTTCGACACCCTGGGCGCCACGTTCCGCGACATCGCCACCACCCCTGACGACACCGTCACTCCCACGTTGGTCATGGCCGTCATCCGGGGCCTCCTGTTCGATTTGACGACCACCGGCGACCGCCACCGCACCGACCGCGCCCTGGACCGCTTCTGCGAACTCCTCCGGCATTGAACGAAGACAAACGATCACGCGGTGACCGCAGGCCACAGCGCGGACTCTGCCCGCGGCTCCACCGTCGGGACCGACATCGCTGATTTCCGCGAGGACATCGCCGTCGGCAAGGCGGGGCAGGGCGACCTGGAGCGGTCATTCGCGCTGCCGCGGGACGATGTCGCAGACCTGAGGGCCGGGCAGGTCGAGATCCGTAACCTGCTCTCCCGGATCGTGGCCAAGCTCGACGACGTCGCCCGGTGGTCCGACACGAGAGAGGGCCGCCCCTGCGCGAGGACGGCCCTCACCCTTGAAGAGGGAACACCTGTGTGACGCCCCGCCCACGGGGCGGGATTACGTCACTGGGCGAGCGAGTTCGTCTGAACTCGGCACACGCCGTACGGCCCGGTCGACGTGGCCTCACGGACCACCTTCCCATCCACCTTGATCCGGCACGTCACCGTGCCCTCGCCTTCGGCGTTCTGCACCCACAGGGATATCCCTCCGGGCCCCTCGGACGCCTGCACGGTCTTCGAGTACGGCAGCGGCACTCCCGCTTCCTGCTTCACGTCGAACCCCATCGTGAAGGTCACGTTGCCGGCGGTTTTCGCTCCGCCGTCTCCGGTCGCTTCCAGGACCACCTCGTGCGCCGGCCCGGTGCCCTCGACCGGCATCGATGGGAACGGCGTGAACTGGTCGAGCGCCTTCTGTACTTCGTCGGCGCTTTTGTTGGCCACGGTGATGACGAGTGCCGTACACCCGCCGATGACCAGCAGGAGGACGGCGCCGATGATGACCAGGATGAGAGCGACGTTGGTCTTCTTGGGCGGGGTGGGTGGCGGGTAGCCGTAGCCGGGAGGAGGGCCGTAGTTGGGCGGCCGGTCTCCGGGCGGGCCCTGCTGATATGCCATCGTGACTCCGGGGTTGATCATCTCGGTTGTCCTGGGGGACGGATGATTCTCCCGGCGGGGTTACCTGGCCAGAGTCGCGGTGATCGGATCGTTAGCCCGGTCGGGGTCACGGCCATTTCCGGTCAGGATGATGAGCCGAACATTTCGCGGGCTGAGCTGCGGAAACGCGCTCACCGAAGGCTTGCCGTCGTCCGTCAGGCCAAGGGCTCCTAACCTGGTCAGCGGTCGGTGTCGCGCACGAGGCCGCTTGGTGGCGAGACGCGGTCAGCCGCGCAATCGCACGCGACAAACCCGGTGACGTCGACGATCACCCCCGGGATACTGGTCGCCCATGGACGAGGTCAAAGTGGTCGTCGCCCATTCCGAGCGCGCGACCATGCGCGTCGGCGACGTGTTCCTGAAGGTGGACGCCGATCAGGCGCGCATCGACGTCGAGGTCGAGGCGATGGCCCTGGCGCCGGTCCCGACCCCGAAGGTCCTGTGGCACAAGCCGCCCGTGCTCGCGATCGCCGCAGTCCCGGGGACGGCGCTCGGCCGCCTCGGCGAGCCGTCGACCGCGTCCCCGGCAGCGTGGGCCGCGGCGGGCGCCGCCATCCGGAGGTTGCACGACGCGCCGTTGCCGCCCAGGCCCGGCCAGGCCGGCCGGGGCCTCGACGAGTTGGCGGCGGATCTCGACGGCGAGTGCGAGTGGCTCGTGACGAACGGCGTCCTGCCCGCCGACCTGGTCACCCGCAACCGCCAGGTCGCCGACGCCGCGCTCCGGCCCTGGGCTCCGGTCTTCACGCACGGCGACCTGCAGATCGATCACGTGTTCGTCGACGGCGACGGGATCACGGGCATCATCGACTGGTCCGAGGCAGGCCAAGGTGATGCCCTGTACGACCTCGCCACCTTGACGCTCGGACACGAGGAGCACCTCGGCGACGTCGTCGCCGGGTACGGCACCGACGTCGACCTCGACGTGATCCGCGCGTGGTGGTCGTTGCGAAGCCTGCTGAATGTTCGCTGGCTGGTCGAGCACGGCTTCGACCCGTTCGCGCCGGGCTGTGAGATCGACGTGCTGAGATCCCGGCTGTGAGGCTGCGCGGGCCCGACCGCTAGGAAAAGTCCTGTCGGAACGATCAGTGCATGAGGCGTCGCCACTTCGGTCGCCGGCTGGGCCGACCCCGCTGGCCACGCACCGGCGGGATCGCCCGCCGCAGCGGCATGAGCTGGGTGACATCGTTACCGGAGTAGAGCACGAACACGATGCCCGATAGGACCTTCCGGTTGTCCAGGCGTTTGCGGCCCGGATGATCTGTACGGCGTGGCAAGACCGGCAACGACGGTTCGATCCGCGCCCACAACTCATCCGAGATGATCCACGGCGGCTGCTCGCCCTTCCTCACACAGGTGATCGACCTGTAGATGATCAACGGTATTCCTCGATCATTTGGTTAGGGCTTCTAAGGAGTAATCGGCATGACCAATGCCTAACGGACGCTGCGGTGGTGGTCATGCCGGGTCCCCGGATCTCGGCGCGCCAGAGCTAATTGTTATATCCAGAAATATCCCTTTTATGCCGATTTATTGTGACGATTGGGCGGTGGGGGAGCGCGCGTCGGCTGGGCGCGAGAGGGGCACGCCGTCAGTGGACGAACGCGAACCCGGCGGCCCGCAGCCTCGCGGAGGTCACCGGTATGGTCGGCGTCTTGATCTCCCCCCGATAGGTCAGCTCGGGCCAGCCCTCGGCCGCGCAGATCTCGCCGAACGCCGAGGCGTTGGTGGGGGGCAGGACCGCGTCGGGGACGGCGTTGAAGATCCCGGTGAGGCCCTCGGACACGACGAAGTCGAGTGCGGCCGCCGCGTCCCGGTAGTCGATTCTGTACAGCAGGGCGTCGGCGGAGAAGGGGACGCTGCCGCCGAGTGCCTCGTGGGCGAACTTCACCCGGGTCGGATAGTCCATGTCGCGCGAGTGTCCGTACACGTCGGGAATGCGGACCACCGCCCCTTGCGGTGTCGCCAGGACGGCCTCCTCCGCGGCGACGAAACTACGTGGCGAGGCGTCCGGGTCATCGGTGGTCGGGGTGGATTCGTCCACGAGGGATCCGGTGCCGGCTCCGTAGACGGAGACGGAACTCGTGAAGACGACCCGGGGATGCACCGCGGCGGCGGTCCGCGCGCTGGCGGTGAGAGTGTCCGCGTATTCGGCGACCCGCTGCCGGGCGTCGAAGGATCGGGTGACGCGGGGGCTCATCGTCAGCACGACGGCGTCCGCGTCGCTCGTCGCCTGCTCCACGGCCGCCCGGTCGCTGCCGCGCAGCACCACGACGGTGGAGCAGGCCTGCTGGATCTCCCCGATGCGCCTGGCCGAGGTGGTGGTCCCGGTCACCCGGTGGCCGGCGGCGGTCCAGCGGCGTGCGAGTTCCATGCCCACGTTGCCGCAGCCGATGATTACATAGTGCACTGCGCGACCCTCCTTGGGAAACGGTGTTTCACTTTGACCCATCCGGACGCCCCGTGCCAAGGCCCGGATGGCCGGATCCCGGATGCCGGACCTACGCGTCGGGTCGCGGCCAAGGAGACGGTCCGACCGCCTGATCCCGGGCCCGGCGATGTCCCCAGCGATGTTTTCCGCGATGTCCTGGGCCCCCGACCAGGTGTTTCCCCCGACGCGGGAGCCGGACGAACGGACAGTCGCCCGATATGTCCGGCCGGCACCGCGGTATGGGCCGACAGGGCCGAGGACCCCGGTACCCCATCTGCCGGTACCGTGAACGGATGATCGAGACCGAGCGGCTGGTGCTGCGGCGCTGGCAGGAGAAAGACCGCGAGCCGTTCGCGGCGCTGAACGCCGACCCCGAGGTGATGGAGTACTTCCCGGCCACGCTGACGCGGGAGAGGAGCGACGCCCTCGCCGACCGCGTCGCGGCCGAGTTCGACGATTGCGGTTTCGGACTGTGGGCCGTCGAGCTGTCCGGGACGTTCATCGGGTTCACCGGGCTCTCGGTTCCGCGGTTCATCGCGCATTTCACGCCCTGCGTCGAGATCGGCTGGCGGCTGGCCCGGTCCGCGTGGGGTCACGGCTACGCGACCGAGGCGGCTCGGGCCGCGCTGCGGCACGGCTTCGGCGAGCTCGGGCTGAAGGAGATCGTCTCGTTCACGGCGAAGCAGAACATGCGCTCCCAGCGGGTCATGGAGCGCATCGGCATGACCCGTGACCCCGAAGGCGACTTCGATCACCCGACGCTGGACGAGGACAGCCCGCTGCGCCGCCACGTCCTCTACCGCGTCGGCCCTGCTTGATCTTCAACCACTAACGAGTGTTTCGGACCCTCGGCACGGCGGAGATCCACCGAAACACGATTCAGCGCAGTGGTTTGGCCGGGGGCATCTCCAGGCGGTCCACGGCCTCCCTGCGGCGCCGCTCGGGACGCCGGTCGTACCGTGCGGTGGTCGCGGGGGAGGCGTGGCCGACCAGGGCCTGCGTGGTGGCGAGGTCGACGCCCGCGTCGAGCAGCTCGCCGATGAAGGTCCGCCGGAAGTCGTGCGGTGTCCTCTTGGCGGCACCCGCGTCGGAGAGGCGGCGGGCCACGATGTCGGAGATCGCCTGCCCGCTCATGTGGGTGCGGCGCAACCGGCCGGCCTTGTTGATCGCGCAGAACAGCGGCCCCGCCTCCCGTCCGCGCGCCGAGAGCCACAACTCCAGCCGCGCGACCGCGGGAGCGGTCAGATAGACGAGCCGCTCCTTGTCGCCCTTCCCGCGTACGCGAAGCGATCGGGACGCGGAGTCGAAGTCGGCCAGGGCGAGCCCGGCGAGCTCCGCCCGTCGGCAGCCGGTGGAGTACAGCACGGCGAGCATGGCGCCGTCCCGCAGGCCGGTGGGGGAGTCGCCGTCGTCACAGGCCGCGAGTGCGGCCCCCAGCACCTCCGGCGGGACGTGCTGCCCCGCGGGCACCCGGGTGTGCTTGTAGGCCGGCAGGTCGGCCGCCCGCTGGTAGTCCTCGCTGGTCATCAGGCCGAGCCGCCAGGCTTCCTTGAGCACCCGCCGCAGGGCGACCAGATGCTTGTTCACGTGCGAGGGGGACCACCCCTGCTCGCGCATCGCCGTACGGAGCCGGACGGTGTGCTCGTAGCGGAGGCGCTCCCACGGCTGCCCCGCCCCGGTGGCGTGGGGATCGCCGGTGATGAGGCGGGCGACACGGTCGAGGCAGCCGCGCATGGTCCGCTTCGACTCGGGGCTGGGGAGGGCGTCCAGGTAGGCGTGGTAGGGATCGGCCCGGGGCCTCGCGGGAGGAAGCGGTTCCGGCACGGCTGGGAAGTTCATCGCTCGCCGATCATATAATGAATCTACAATGTAAAGGCGCTGGGTGGGTCGAAAATGCCCTCAAGCCAACCGAAACCCCATCAGCAGCGGCGCGATCGACGGGCGACTCGCTGAACGACAGCGGGGATGTCGGCGCGCCGCTCTGCGCGCCCAGCCCGGCCTCCTCTCGCCGCGTCGAGACGGTCGATCGAGGCCGTTCAGAGGTGCCGACCGGCTGCGGAGCCGGGCATGGCCACGCGGCCGGGGCGGTGACCGGCCGAACCCCAGGCCGAGTCTTCACCTGTCCGCCGTGTCCGTCGCCGCTGTACGAGCGTCCTGACGGCGATCCGCGCCCTCGGTACGGTGGGCATGCGGTTCGAGGATCGTTTCCGGCCGGAAGGGGCTGATCGGCATCAAGCGCGTTGTGATCGACGGGCGGGTCGTGGGGGCGGATGCCGCCCTCGCGATGTTCGCGAGATACGGACATTTCACCGCCATGCAGGTCAGGGACCGGAGGGTGCGCGGGCTCGACCTGCACCTGGCCCGGCTGGAGGCGGCCAGCCGGGAGCTGTTCGATGTCGTGCCCGGCCCTGAGGAGGTACTCGGCTCGATCGCGGCGGTCCTGGGGGAGGACATCCGGGACGCCGGCGTCCGCGTGTACATCCTGTCGGAGGGCGACGTCCCGCACGTGTTCGCCACGGCGGGGCCGCCGTACGAGATGGCCCGGACCCCGCAGAGTGTGCGGTCGGTCGTCTACCAGCGGTTTCTCCCGCATATCAAGCATGTCGGCGGTTTCCCGCAGCACTATCTCGGGCTTCGGGTGGAGGCCGAGGGGTTCGACGAGGCGCTGCTGACCACCGCGGACGGTGTGATCGCGGAAGGATCGATCACCAACGTGGGCTGTGTCGTCGGCGACACCGTCGTCTGGCCGCAGGCGCCGATGCTGCGCGGCATCACGATGCAGCTGCTGGAGCGGGCGCTGGAACACGAGGGGGGACGCCAGGAGCGCCGCGTGCTGAGGGCGGCGGATCTGCCCGGATATGACGCGGTCTTCCTCGCCAATTCGCGAGGTGTCGTCGCGGTCGGCCGGGTGGACGACGTGGAGCTGAAAGTGGACGAGCGGGCGATGGACCGGGTGCGCGATCTTTACGAGCGCATCCCGTGGGATCCGCTCTGATCGGCCGGGTGGGCTCGTCGTGCTGGAGGTTCGGCGGAATCACGGTCACAGGGCCTCAAGGATGACGGCATTGGCCATGCCGCCGCCCTCGCACATGGTCTGCAACGCGTAGCGCGCGCCGTGGCGGGGCATCGCGTTGACCAGGGTGCTCATCAGGCGGGCGCCGCTGGCCCCGAGTGGGTGGCCCAGTGCGATGGCGCCGCCGTGGACGTTGACCTTCGCCGGATCGGCGCCGGTCTCCCGGATCCAGGAGAGGACGACGGCGGCGAACGCCTCGTTCACCTCGAACAGGTCGATGTCGTCCAGGTGTAGTCCCGCTCTGCGCAGGACCTTCTCGGTGGCGGGGATGATCCCGGTGAGCATCAGGAGCGGGTCGGATCCGATGACGGCGAAGCTGTGCAGCCGGGCCTTCGGCCGCAGCCCCAGCCTGGCGGCGTTCTCGCTCGTGGTGATCAGCACCGCCGAGGCGCCGTCGTTGACGGGACAGGAGTTGCCCGCGGTGACCGACCAGTCGATCTGCGGGTACCGCTCCGCCATGGCGGGGTCGTAGTAGGCGGGCTTCAGCCCGGACAGCACCTCGGGTGTCGTGCCCGGCCGGATCGACTCGTCGTCACGGACCAGGTCGTCGCCGACGCGGATCGCCGCGATCTCGTCGGCGAACGCTCCGTCGGCGGTGGCCCGTGCGGCGCGCCGATGCGACTCCACCGCGTAGGCGTCCATCTCCTGTCGGCTCAGCGACCATTTCGCGGCGATCAGTTCGGCGCTGATTCCCTGCGGTACCAGCCCTTCCGTGTAGCGGGCGGCCACGCCAGGGCCGAAGGGGTCGGTGCCGGGTGGCACGTTGGACCACATCGGTACCCGGCTCATCGACTCGACGCCGCAGGCGATCACCATGTCGTACGCGCCGGCGAGAACGCCTTGGGCGGCGAAGTGCACCGCCTGCTGGCCGCTGCCGCACTGGCGGTCCACCGTGGTCGCCGGGACGCTCTCCGGAAGCCCGGCTGACAGCGCCGCCCATCGCGTGGTGTTCTGTGCCTGCTCGCCTACCTGGTCCACGCAGCCGCCGATCACGTCGTCGATCGAGTCGGGGGCGATGCCTGTGCGCTCGACCACCGCGCGAATCGCGTGGGCGAGGAGGTCCACGGGGTGCACCTGGTGGAGCGCCCCGCCCGGTTTTCCCTTGCCGATCGGTGTCCGTGCGACCTCGACGATCACCGCGTCTCGCATGCTTGCCTCCATGCTGAGTGGGTTGGATAATCAAACGCACCATGTCACGGACTAAGTTGGAAATCAAGACCGACCCGACGGTCGAGAAGTCAAGGAGGTAGCCGCCATGCCGTCCCGTCCCCGGGAGTGTTCGATCGCCAACGCGCTCGCGGTCGTCGGCGAGCGATGGAGCATGCTCGCCATGCGTGAGATCTTGCTCGGGGTGCGGCGCTTCGACCAGATCGCCCGCAACACCGGTGCCAGCCGCGACATCCTCGCCGTCCGTCTGCGCAAGCTCGTCGACGTCGGCCTGCTGGAGCGGGAGCAGTACGAAGAGCATCCGCCGCGCTACGAGTACGTTCTCACCGAGGCCGGTCAGGCGCTCCATGCGGTACTGCTCACGCTGATGGCCTGGGGCGACCGCTATGTCACCGAAGGGGACCCGCCCACCGTCTGGGAGCACGAGTGCGGCGAGGTCCTGCGCCCGATCACGGTCTGCGCGCACTGCCACGAGCCCGTACGTCCCGAGGGGATGTCGGTGCTGCGCATCGATCAGCCCCGGCCCTAGGTCGGCTGCTTACGGACCGGCGAGGCCGGCAGGCGGAGGGCGAGTAGCGCGATGTCGTCCTCGTTGTCGGCCGGGCGCGCCCGAGCGATGAGCTGGTCGCAGAAGGCCCCGAGCGGTCGGCGGGCGAGCGAGGCGGCGTGGCGGCCGAGGTGGGCCATTCCCCGGTCGATCGACTCGTTCGGAGACTCGATCAGACCGTCCGTGTAGAGCACGAGCGTGGCCTTGGGCGGCAGCGGCGCCGTGGCGTCGGGTCGTTCTGTGGCCACGTCGGTGCCGAGCAGGAGGCCCTGCCCGTCCTCGAGGAAGGACACCTTGCCGTTCTCGGTCACCAGCAACGGCGGCGGATGGCCCGCGCTGGTCCAGCGCAGTCGCCACGGACCGCCTTCCGGGCCTTCGACGCGGGCGAACACCAGCGTGGCCAAAGTGGCGGTGCTGATGTGCGGGAGTGCCCGGTCGAGGCGGTCGACCACCAGGCTGGGCGGACCCTGGTACTCCCAGGCGTACGCGCGGAGCAGGTTGCGCAGCTGGGACATCTGGGCGGCGGCGGTGAGATCGTGGCCGATCACGTCGCCGATCACCAGGGCGCTGACGCCGTCGGGGAGGACGAACACGTCGTACCAGTCGCCGCCGACCTCGGAGGCGTGCGGCGCCGCGATGTAGCGGGCGGACATCTGCAGGTCGTCGACTTCCGGCATCGGGGGGAGCAGGTGGCGTTGCATGGTCTCGACCGACCGCCGTTCCCGCTCGTACAGGCGGGCGTTGTCGACGGCCAGACCGGCGCGGCGGCCGATGTCGTCGACGAGGGAGAGCTCGCCGGGGCCGAACTGCCTGTGCTGGGCGGCGCGGCCCACGGTCAGGGCTCCCAGCACCTGGCGTAGCCGTCCTCTCAACGGCGCGATGACCGCGGAGTGCATGCCGGTCGTCTGGAACAGGTCGCGTTGCACGGCGGCGATCCCGGAGTCGGGTAGTTCGTCGTACATGTCCGGGGTGACCAGTGTGGAGGGGGCTCCGAGCAGCACCTGGACCAGGGGTTGCCGGGACTGTTCCGTCACCGGCGGCATCGGGCCTTCGAGTTCCTCCACGTTCACGATGGTGCCGTTCTCGTCGTGCACCACGGTCACGCGCCGTAGTTCTTCGTTGTCGTCGAGGAGGTCGACGACGGCCCAGTCCGCGAGGCGTGGGACCACGAGCCGGACGAGTCGGCGCAGTGCCTCCTCCATGTCGAGGGTGGAGGTGAGGGCCACGGTGGATTCGGCGACGAGGGCCAGGCGGTCGGTCAGGTCGATCAGTTCGGCGTTGTGCGACCTGTTCTCGTCCAGGCTCCGTTCGGAGAAGATCACCACCGTTCCGGTCCGGTCGTCGTCGATGGCGTACGGGGTGCTGACGCAGTAGGCCGGTAGGAGGGTGCCGTCGCCTCGGGCGAACCATTCGGTGTCGGCGTGCATGGTGGTGCCGGACAGTAGTGCCTGGAGCAGCCGGCATTCCGCGCGCTGCGCGACCGTGCCGTCGGCGGTCCGGTGCAGCAGGTCGTGGGCGTCGTGGCCCATGACGTCCGCGGCGGACCGGCGGAGCAACTCCTCGCCGCGGGGGTTGAGGTAGACCACCCGCGCCCACCGGTTCAGCACGTACAGCCCGGCGTCGACGGTGGGCAGGAGCCGCTGGAGCAGTTCGTCGTGCTCGCTGGAGCGTTGGGGCGGCGGTGGGGCGCCGTCGGCCGGTCCGTGCGGTGGCCTTTCCACGGAGGAGGCGTCCATGGAGGAGGCGTCCGCGGAGGAGGTGTCCATGGGGGCGCGCGTCGCCGATGGCGTGTGGCGTCGTGGTGCCCGCTCGTGCGCCGGGTCTGTCATGGGCGCGCCTCCTCTCCGCGGATCTCACCGTGCCGGTGTCGGGGGTTCCTTCTCCCATCATCGACCTACGCTGCGGAAACGTGGAGGCGCCCCGGTGCCGGAGACCGGGGCGCCTTCGTGGACGGGGTGTGCGCGGGTCAGCGGTCCAGTCGCCGGTAACACCGTACGGACAGGGGGAAGAAGATCGCGATGAGCAGCGCGGGCCAGGCGACGGCCATCGGGAGGGCGTGCTGGGCGATCCAGGAGTCGCCCGTGCCGGGGTTGCCGAACAGCGCGCGGACGGCGGTCACGGTGGAGGAGAGCGGGTTCCACTCGGCGAGGGTGCCGAGCCAGGCCGGCATGGTGGCGGTCGGGACGAAGGCGTTGGACAGGAAGCCGACCGGCCAGACGAGGATCTGCACGGCCGCGAGGGACTCGGGGCCGCGTGCGAGCAGGCCGAGGTAGATGCCGATCCAGAGGAACGCGAGCCGGAGCAGGAGCAGGAGCGCGATGGCGAGCAGTGTGTCGCCGGCGTCGCCGTGTGACCGCCAGCCGACCGCCAGGCCGCATCCGATCATGACGGCGAGGCCGAGGGCGGAGTGCGTCATGTCGGCGGTGGCGCGGCCGGTGACGACGGCCGACGGTGCCATGGGCAGGGAGCGGAACCGGTCGGTGACGCCTCTGGCGGCGTCGGTGGCGACGGCGGCGAAGGTGGTCTCGATGCCGAAGAGCATGGTCATGGCGAACATGCCGGGCATGAGGAACTCGCGGTAGTCGCCTCCGCCGGGGACCGCGATGCCGCCGCCGAGCAGGTAGCCGAACATCAGCACCATCAGCACCGGGAACAGGAGGGCGACGGCGACGTCGCCGGGGCGGTGGCGCCAGTGGGTGAGGTCTCGCCGGGTGACGGTCCAGCCGTCGGCGAGGGCCCAGCGCAGCCGGGCCGCCGGGGTGCGGGGGATCGGGGGGACGGCGGTCGTCACGCGGCCTCCTCTGTGCCGTTGCGGGAGTGATGGTCGGGTCGGGGTGGATTCCCTGGTGTGCCTGCGGTGCCGGTGAGGTGCAGGAAGACCTCGTCCAGGGTGGGGCGGCGCACGGCGATGTCCTCGGCTGTGACGGCGGCCTCGTCCAGGGCGCGTACCACCTCGGTCAGGGCGGTGATCCGTTGGTCGACGGGCGCGCTGATCCGCCGGGTGTCGGGGTCGAGGTGCGGTTCCGCGGTGGCCACCCGGGCGAGGGCGGCCGCGGCGGCGGGCATGTCGCGCGGGTCGCGCAGGGTCAGGTCGATCCGGTCGCCTCCGATCATGCCTTTGAGCTCGTCCGGCGTGCCGTTCGCGATGGTCCGGCCGGAGTCGATGACGGAGACGCGGCCGGCGAGTTGGTCGGCCTCCTCCAGGTACTGGGTGGTGAGCAGCACGGTGGTGCCGGTGGTGACGAGGGCGCGGACGGACTCCCACACCTCGGCTCGGGCGCGGGGGTCCAGGCCGGTGGTGGGTTCGTCGAGGAACAGCACGGCCGGCATCAGGATCATGCCGGCGGCGAGGTCGAGTCGTCGGCGCATGCCTCCCGAGTACTGGCCGACCGGTTTGTTCCCGGCGTCGGTGAGGGCGAACTGTTCCAGCAGGTCCGCGGCTCGGGCGCGGGCCTGGCGGGCGCCGAGGTGGTGGAGCCGGCCGAACATCTCCAGGTTCTGCCGGCCGTTGAGGATCTCGTCGAGTGCCGCGTTCTGGCCGACGAGCCCGATCCGGTGGCGTACCTCGGGGCCGCGGGTCGCGACGTCGAGTCCGGCGACCTCGGCGCGTCCGCTGTCGGCGCGCAGCAGCGTGGTGAGGATGCGCACGGCCGTGCTCTTGCCCGCGCCGTTGGGGCCGAGCAGGCCGTGGACCGTGCCTTCGGGGACGGTCAGGTCGAAGCCCGCGAGGGCCTCGGTGTCGCCGTACCGCTTGCGCAGTTCCTCGGCGACGACGGCGAAGGTCATGCGGCTCCTCCTCGGGATGTCGTTTTCCGTACGCTGTACCGTACAGCCTACGGTACGTGGCGGAGTAGACTGCGCTGACCATGACGACGGAGTACACCGGCAGGGGAGATCCGGCCCGCAGCCTGGCGCTTCTGTGGCGGACAGGGGAGCGGTCCAGCCGCAAGGGCAAGCCGGATCTGAGCGTGGATCGCATCGTGCGGGCGGCGATCGAGGTGGCCGACGCCGAGGGCCTGGCCGCGCTTTCCATGCGGAAGGTCGCCGAGCGGCTCGGGGTCGGCACGATGTCGCTCTACACCTACGTGCCGGGCAAGGCCGAGTTGGTCGACGTCATGCTCGACACCGTGTACGGCGAGTTGCCCAGGCCCGAGGACCTGCCCGCGGACGTGGCGGGGAGCTGGCGGGCGAGGCTGGAGCTCATCGCGCGTGACTACCGGGTGCTCTATCACCGGCACCCGTGGATGCTGCAGGTCGGGACCAGCCGCCCGCCGCTCGGGCCGAACGTGACAGCCGTCTACGACTACACGCTGCGCGCGGTGGACGGCATCGGTCTCGAGGACACCGAGATGGACGCGGTGGTCACGCTCCTGACGGGGTTCGTCAACGGGGCGGTCCGGGGTGCGGTGGAGGCGGAGCAGGTCGAGCGGCTCACCGGCATGACCGACGAGCAGTGGTGGTGGGCGCACGCCCCGTTCCTGAGCAAGGTCCTGGACCCCGGGCGCTATCCGACCGCGGCGCGGGTGGGAGCGGCGGCGGGCGAGGCGCACAACGCGGCCTTCGATCCCGAGCACGCCTTCACGTTCGGTCTGGCCCGGGTGCTGGACGGCGTCGAGGTGTTCGTCCGGTCCAGGTCCGCGTCCGGGCCGTCATAGGGGCCTGTACGGGTTACGGATCTTCGCACCTCGTACAGGCTCTGGCACGATGTCGTCGCCCATGTTTCGACGGTGAGCCTGTACTGGGGTGCCGAATGCGACCCCTGTGATGCGATCCCTGTGCCGTCGGGCGCCACGGTGTCGGGGTCTCTATCTCCGGCGAGCTTCGAGCGCGTCCAGAATCAGGTCCAGGCCGTAGCTGAACTCGCTCGTGTGGTCGTAGCCCGGCCGCAGGGCATGGTCGACGATCATCTCCGTGAGGTACGGCAACTCGTTCGCCGGCAGGTGCTGGAGGATGCCGCCGGCCACTTCCTCGACATCGTCCGGCGTCGTCACCGGCAGGTTCGCCTCCTGGAGGACGAACCCGCCGATGTAGCTGTCGATGAGCGAGACGGCGTGCGCGGCCATCGGCAGCGTGAACCCCGCCTCCCGGAGGACACCGAGGACGGCGTCGTGGTGGCGTAGCGTCGCCGGCCCCGGGTCGCGACGGGAGTCCATGAGGCCGAGGGCCCAGCTGTGCTGCGATAGGACCGCACGTGCGGAGGAGGCGCGCGTACGGATCGCGTCGCGCCAATCGTCGCTCTCGGCACGGGGTAGCTCGATCGCCGCGAACACCATGTCGACCACGCCGTCGAGGATCGCGTCCTTGTTCGGTACGTGGTGGTAGAGCGACATCGCCTCCACGCCCAGTTCCTGCGCCACCCGTCGCATCGTGATCGCCTGTACGCCGCCGCGATCCGCGACCCGGATCGCGGCTTCCAGCACGAGACCTCTGCTGAGCGGTTGTGGTGGTGACACGGCGGCTCCATGGGCGATTGACAACCTTACAAGCGTAAGCCAATCTTACACACGTAAGTCGCCTTACTGGTGTAAGTCCGCGCGGGTTGGCATCAGCTGGGGCGCGGTGAACCTCTGACCTGCGATGCGCCCCGCCGGGGCGGGAGAAGGAGATCCGGATGCCGATGCCGAGGTGGTGGGGGCATGTGAACAAGCGGGTGTTCAACCCTCGCGCGATCGCGAGCGGGAAGTGGCCGGTGCTGGTTCACGTCGGTCGCGTTTCCGGCGCGACGTACCGTACGCCGCTCGACGCGCATCCTGTCGACGGCGGCTACCTGTTCGTTCTGGTCTATGGATCACGCTCGGACTGGGTGCGGAACGTCCTGGCAGCCGACGGGGCGCGGCTCCGGGTCGACGGGAGGGAGGTGGAACTCGCCGCCCCACGCCTCGTCGGGGAAGACGAGGCGTTCCAGGCCCTCTCCGATGCGGTGGCACGCCCACCGAAGCTGCTGCGCATCACCGCGTTCCTCCGTATGGACCTGGTCGCAGGCTGACGATCGACGTCCAGCGCGGCGGCAGGCCGGTCCTGAGGGAAGCCTTCCTGTGCGGAGCAGCCGATGGGAGGGCTCAGGCAGTGGACGGCCGGAGGAGGGGCTCCGCGCTCTCCCATGAACCGTCGATGATCTCCACGGGCTCCTCGCCGACGCCGAGGTCCTTGAAGCCGCTGGAGGTGGCGACGCATACGACCGGTCCGTCGAAGGACGCGCCGAGCTTGTGGTGGGCGGCCAGACCGGCCGCGCTCGACAGCTCCTACCACAGGCCCGCCCGGCCCAGTGCCCGCTGGGCCGAGCGCAGCTCCTCATCGGTGACCGGCACCGCCTCGCCGACGCTCTCCCGTACGGCGAGCGCACCGCGATGTCCCCCCGCCTCGCAGGCGATGCCGTACGCGCGGGTCGGGCTCGTCTCCACGACCGCGGCCGGAACTCCGGTCGCGAGCGCGTGGCCGTGCGGCCCGCCCGCGGCCGGCACATGGCAGGCACGAGCGGCTTGATCTGGCGGGGACGACACCAGTCGCCCAGCTGGGATCAAGGACGCACCAGTCTCACAGCCAGGAAGGACGGCGCCTGCTGCAGCTTGGTGTAAGCCGCCTCATCAACCTCGCGCAGGCGGGGCACTGGGCGCGGCTCGACGAGCCGCTCCAGGGCAAAACCAGCGGCAAGCAGCTCACCCAGGAACATCTCCAGTGGCATCCGCTGGAAGCGGATCGAGAACGGGCTGCCTCTCAGAGGAAGCTCGACCCAGTCGTCGGCGTAGTACGAACCGCCGAAGTGACGCCAGTCGGCGGCCGGATGGGTCGTCGAGACCAGGAGCCATCCTCCGGGCCGCAGCACCCGGTGCAGTTCCCTCAGCAGTTGGACGCGATGAGTGAGGTGGTGGAACACCAGCGCGCACACGGCCCCGTCGAATGATGCGTCATGGGCGAAGTTCAGCGGCTCTTCCAGGTCATGCAGCAGGAACTCGGCCCGTTCACCCACACGCGCTCGCGCGTGCTCCAGCAGCGTGCGACTGCCGTCGACACCGACCACCTGAGCACCGCGCGCCAGCAGTTCGACCGCGTAGTGCCCAGCACCGCATCCGACATCGAGCACCTTCGCGCCGTCGACGTCACCGGCGAGTTCCAGCATCGCGGGCCGATCGGTGTAAGCGTTGTACGGGCTGATACCGGCGTGCTCGGCGAAGTAGTCTCCCAGCGCGTCGTGGTAGGCGGTCTTCGGGGGCATCAGCACATCATGGCGGCGGCGGTAGCCGACCGCGAATGGATTTCATTCGCCGCACAGTCACGTTCACGACGGGACACCGCGCACTGGCACCGCTGCGGTCGATCGGGCCGGCATGTCCGGTGGTGGGAGAGGGGACGGGTCGACCCCGTCCCCTCCTCGATCGCGCTCAGCGGCTACACGAGATGGTGACCGTGGCCAGGCAGAAGCCCAGCCCGTCGGGGAAGGCGCTCGAGCTGACCGTCCGGCATGTCGCGCTGGTGCCCGTGGACGGCCTGCCGGTCCAGCTCAGGCTGATGCGCCCGGACGGGTTGCGCGTCGAGTGAGCCGGGGTGGGCGAGCCGCCCCCGGTACCGGCCGGCGGGGTTGCAGCCGGTACGGTCCGGGGGCGGCGGGCCCGCTCAGTGGGGCGCGCGATGCGGGCCTGCTCAGCGAGGCTTGATCGATGGTCTGATCGAGGGGCTCGCTCAGCGAGGCGGCGGACCGGCCGGCTCCCAGCCGCGCCGGGCGGGCCGGGTGCCGCGCTCTCCACCGAGGTCGCGGCTGCGGTACACCACGTACGGCCGGGTCAGGTAGCCGATCGGCGCGGTGAGCATGTGCACCAGGCGGGTGAAGGGCCAGATCGCGAACAGTGCGAGCGCCGAGAGGGCGTGCAGCTGGAACAGCAGCGGCGCCGCGGCCATCAGCGACATCTCCGGCTGGAAGGCGAAGATCGACCGGAACCAGGGCGAGATCGTGGTCCGGTAGTCGTAGCCGCCGCCGAGGATGTTGGCGGCGACCGTGGCCGACAGGCCGAGCACGAGGGTCAGGGCCAGCATCGCGTACATGAGCTTGTCGTTGCGGGTGGTCGCCATGAAGACCGGTCCGACGGTACGGCGGCGGTAGATCAGGATCGCCAGGCCGCCCACGGTGCACACGCCCGCGACGGTGCCGAGCACCACGGCGGTGATGTGGTACGTCTCCTCCGACACGCCCACCGCCTCGGTCCAGCTCTTGGGCACCAGCAGGCCGCCGACGTGCCCGAGCAGCACCATCAGGATGCCGAAATGGAACAGCGGGCTGCCCACGCGCAGCAGTCGCGACTCGTACAGCTGGGAGGAGCGGGTGGTCCAGCCGAACTTGTCGTAGCGGTAGCGCCAGACGTGGCCGAGCACGAATACCGTGAGGGCCAGGTAGGGGGCGATCCCCCAGAGGATCAGGTCCAGAGCGTTCAACGGTGATCTCCCGTGACGGCGAAGGGTTCGAGGCCGACTTCCTCGGCGGGCGGGCCCTGCGCGGCCAGTCGCAGCGCGGCCGCGCGCTCGCGCACGCCGAGCGGCGGCAACGTGGCCAGCACGGCGGCGACCACGTGCGCGTACGGCGAGCCCTCGGCGGTGAGCGCGTGGTGGAGAACCTCGATGCCGGCCCGGTGCTCGTGCAGCAGCCGGCCGGCCTCGCGGGTCGCGCCGCGCCCGGACAGCTCGCACACGACGGCCAGGTGGTCGGGCAGTTCTCCGGCGGCCGGTTCGAACCCGGCGGCGCGGTAGGCGTGCTTGAACCGCAGCAACGCCATGCCGCGGCGGCGGGTGTCGCCGTAGGTGTAGTAGGTGAGGTACGGGCAGCAGCGGCGCTTGAGGTCGAAGATCGCCACGTAGTGTTCGGCCAGCTCGGGCAGCGGGGTGGCGTCGAGGTGGTCGAGGAAGGCGGTCAGGTGGCGTGCGGCGTCCCCGGCGGGCAGCCGGGACACGGCTCGTGCCAGTACAGGCCGGGCCTCATGCAGCCGCTCGTCGGGATAGTCCAGCAGCACCGAGGCGACCAGGTGGACGGTGCGCAGGTCGGGCTGTCCGGCATCCTGATAGGCGCCGTCGCCGGGGTGGCCTTCCCGGACGTCTTCAGGCGCGGGGGCGTGTCGGCGGATCACCTGTCCTCCTTCTTTCGCGGGAACAGCCCGGTGGGCAGTCCCTTGCCGTCCCAGTTGAGGAGGTTGACCCGTCCTTCCCGGTCGGCGGGGTCGACGAGCGCGCCGCTCTCCTGTCGTTCCTTGAGCGCGTGGAAGGTCTCCACCGCGACCGGTCGTGGTTGTCCTGACGCCTCGCCGAACGGGCCGCTCATGCCGGGGCCGCCGTCGTAGTCGAGGCTGCAGCCGGTGGCGAGTTCCTCCAGCTGGGCCCCTTGCTCGGCGTGGGCCTTGGGGATGACG
Source organism: Microtetraspora sp. AC03309 (assembly GCF_020826795.1). NCBI lineage: Bacteria > Bacillati > Actinomycetota > Actinomycetes > Streptosporangiales > Streptosporangiaceae > Microtetraspora > Microtetraspora sp. AC03309. Next base: position 22,942 of record NZ_JADDIL010000009.1, read on the forward strand.
TACCGCTCGTCGTAGGGGGCGATGGCGAGCAGGCGGTGCATCTGCTCGATCTGCTCGCCGGTCAGTCCGACGGCGGCGGCGATGGACTCCCTGGGGGCGCGGCCGAGGTTGACGCGGCGCATGTAGGAGCGCATCGCGGCCAGTCGCCGCAGCACGTCCCGCACGGGCTCGGGGTCGCCCGCGGTGAACAGCTCGGCGAGGTACTCGACGGGGATGCGCAGCGAGTCGATCGCGCCGAAGAGGTTCCCGGCCTCCTCGCCGTCGTGGCCGGTGCCGGCCAGGGCGTCGACCACGGGCGACAGCGGCGGGATGTACCAGACCATCGGCATCGTGCGGAACTCCGGATGCAGCGGCAGCGCCAGGCCGTATTCGAAGATCAGCTTGTGTATGGGGGAGCGGCGGGCGGCCTCCAGCCAGTCCTCGGGGATGCCGTCCCGGCGTGCCGCCGCGATCACCTCCGGGTCGTGCGGGTCGAGGAGGACGCCTTTCTGCGCCTCGAACAGGTCCTTCTCGTCAGGGACGGTCGCGGCGTCGATCACCCGGTCGGCGTCGTAGAGGATCAGGCCGATGTAGCGCAGCCGGCCGACGCAGGTCTCCGAGCAGACGGTCGGGATGCCCACCTCGACGCGGGGGTAGCAGAAGGTGCACTTCTCGGCCTTCCCGGTCTTGTGGTTGAAGTAGACCTTCTTGTACGGGCAGCCCGTCACGCACATGCGCCAGCCCCGGCAGCGGTCCTGGTCCACCAGGACGATGCCGTCCTCGCTCCGCTTGTACATCGCCCCGGACGGGCAGGAGGCCACGCACGAGGGGTTCAGGCAGTGCTCGCAGATGCGCGGCAGGTAGAACATGAACGCCCGCTCGAACTCCAGCTTGACCTGGTCGGACATCCTTCTCAGGATCGGGTCGGCGGGGGCGAGTTCGGGGGCGCCGGCCAGGTTGTCGTCCCAGTTCGCGCTCCAGGTGATCTTCGTCGGGGCGCCGCTGATGAGGGATCGGGGCCGCGCGACGGGCGTGCTGTCCTGGACGGGCGCGGAGAAGAGCCGGTCGTAGTCGTAGGTCCAGGGTTCGTAGTAGTCCTGGATCGACGGCATGACCGGGTTGGCGAAGATGTTGAGCAGCTTGCGGAGCCGTCCGCCGGCCTTCAGCCGGAGCCGGCCGCGCCCGTTCAGCTCCCAGCCGCCCTGCCACTTCTCCTGGTCCTGGTAGGTGCGGGGGTAGCCCTGGCCGGGGCGGGTCTCGACGTTGTTGAACCAGACGTACTCGGTGCCGGACCTGTTGGTCCACGCCTGTTTGCAGGTGACCGAGCAGGTGTGGCAGCCGATGCACTTGTCGAGGTTCATCACCATGGCGAGCTGGGCCATGACCCTGGTCATCGCTCGTCCACCTGTCCTTCGTATCCGTTGCCGTCGTGTCGCTCGGGCCTCATCGCGGGCTCACCGTTCCTCGTTCGCGCATCAGTAGTCGACCTCCTGGGCGCGGCGCCGGATCACCGTGACCTCGTCGCGCTGGTTCCCGGTCGGGCCGAGGTAGTTGAAGGCGAACGAGAGCTGGGCGTAGCCGCCGATCAGGTGGGTCGGTTTGACGAGCAGCCGCGTCAGGGAGTTGTGGATGCCGCCGCGTTTGCCGGTCGTCTCGCTCTTGGGCACGTCCACGACCCGCTCCTGGGCGTGGTACATGTACACGGTGCCCTGCGGCATGCGGTGGGAGACGACCGCCCGCGCCACGACCACGCCGTTGCGGTTGACCGCCTCCACCCAGTCGTTGTCCGCGACGCCGGCCTTGGCGGCGTCGGCCGGGCTCATCCAGATGGTGGGGCCGCCGCGCGAGAGCGTGAGCATCAGCAGGTTGTCCTGGTACTCGGAGTGGATGGACCACTTCGAGTGCGGGGTCAGGTAGCGCACCACGACGCCGTCGGACACCGACTCAGGCTCGCCGAACATCGCGGTCATGTTCAGCGGCGGCCGGTAGACCGGCAGGGCCTCGCCCGCCTCCTGGATCCAGTCGTGGTCGAGGTAGAAGTGCTGCCGTCCCGTGAGCGTGTGCCAGGGTTTGGCGTGCTCGACGTTGGTGGTGAACGCCGAGTAGCGCCGTCCGCCGGTCTCGCTGCCCGACCACTCGGGCGAGGTGATCACGGGCACCGGGCGGGCCTGGGTGTCGGCGAAGGTGATGCGCCGGTGCTCGTCGGCGAGCCCGTCGAACGAGGTGCCGGTACGGCGGGCCAGCGTGGCGTAGCCCTGCGCCGCCAGGTGGCCGTTGGTGGTCCCGGACAGCGCGAGGATCGTCTCGCACATGGCGATGTCGGTCGCCAGCGAGGGGCGGCCGGCGGCGACGCCCGACCTCATGGTGCCGTTCTCCCGGCGGAGCCGGTCGATCTCGCTCTCCACGTCGAAGGTGAGTCCCTTGGTGGTGGCGCCGAGCCGGTCGACCAGGGGGCCGAGGGCGGCCATCTTGGCGGCGATCGCGCCGTAGTCCCGCTCGACGGTGACGATCTTGGGGAAGGTGCGGCCGGGCACGGGGGTCTCGCCGGTCTCGCGCCAGTCGCGTACCCGGCCGTGCGGGGTGGCGAGCTCGTCGGGCGTGTCGTGCAGCAGCGGCACCGCGACGATGTCGCGGCGGACGCCGAGGTGCCGTTCGGCCAGGGCGCTGAACGCCTCGGCGATGGCGTGGAAGGCGGCGAAGTCGGTGCGGGTCTGCCACGGCGGGTCGATGGCCGGGGTGAAGGCGTGCACGAACGGGTGCATGTCGGTGGAGGACAGGTCGTGCTTCTCGTACCAGGTCGCGGCGGGGAGCACGATGTCGCTGAACAGCGTGGTGGAGGTCATCCGGAAATCGAGGGACAGCAGCAGGTCGAGCTTGCCGCGCGGCCCGCCCGCCTGCTCGCCGGTCTCCGCTCCGGTCTCCGCGCGGGCTTCGTCGTGGGTGTCCCGCCAGACGACGTCGCGGGGGCGCCGGCCGGGTTCGGCCTCGGTGGCGCGGAGCGAGGAGTCGGCGCCGAGCAGGTGGCGCAGGAAGTACTCGTTGCCCTTGGCGGAGGAGCCGAGCAGGTTGGCCCGCCACACGGTCAGGACGCGCGGCCAGTTCTCCGGCGCGTCGGGGTCCTCGCAGGCGAAGCCGAGGTCGCCCGACCGGATCCGCTCCACGATGTACGGCCCGGCCTCCTGACCGGCCGCCGCGGCCTCGTCGGCGAGGTCGAGGGGGTTGCGGTCGAAGGTGGGATAGGACGGCATCCAGCCCAGGCGGGCCGACTGGGCCAGCAGGTCCGCGGTCGCCTTCCCCGCGAACGTGCCGCTCCCGAGGGGCGAGGCGACCACGTCGGTCGTGTAGGTGTCGTAGCGCCACTGGTCGGTGTGCAGGTACCAGTAGGCGGTGCCGATCATCTGCCGGGGCGGGCGTGCCCAGTCCAGCCCGAAGGCGAGCTGGGCCCAGCCGGTGATCGGCCGGCACTTCTCCTGGCCGACGTAGTGGGCCCAGCCGCCACCGTTGACTCCCTGGCATCCGGTGATCGTCAGGAGCGCCAGGAAGCAGCGGTACATGGTGTCGGAATGGAACCAGTGGTTGGTCCCCGCCCCCATGATGATCATGGATCGGCCGTGGGACTCCTCGGCGTTGGCGGCGAACTCCCGGGCGATCCTGGCCACCCTGGCCGCCGGGACCGAGGTGATCTCCTCCTGCCAGGCCGGCGTGTACGGCACGGCGGGGTCGTCGTACCCGTACGGCCAGTCGCCGGGGAGGCCCGGGCGGGCGACGCCGTACTGGGCGAGGAGCAGGTCGAAGACGGTGGTCACGAGGTGGCCGCCCACCCGCCGGACGGGGACGCCCCTGAGCAGCGCGCCGCCGCCCGCCCAGTCGCCGGACGGGCCGCCGGAGGGCTGGTCGAACCGGGGCAGCGCCACGACGACGGACTCGCCGCCGACGCCGTCCGTGCCATCGGCGCCACCCGTGCCGATCAGGGTGAGGGCGGGGTCGGTGTCGCCGAGGTCGAGGTTCCAGCGGCCTTCCCCCTCCGGCGCGTAGCGGAAGCCGACCGAGCCGCCCGGGATCACCGGCTCCCCGGTCCGCTCGTCGAGCAGCACGGTCTTGAACGCGGCCTCCTGGCCCTCCTCGCCGAGATCGGCGGCGGTGAGGAACTTGTCCGGCAGGTACGCGCCGTCGTGCTCGCGCAGCCGTACGAGGAAGGGCAGGTCGGTGAAGCGCTTGGCGTAGCCGGTGAAGTACGGCGTCTCCCGCTCGACGAAGAACTCGTTGAGGATGACGTGGCCCATGGCCATGGCGAGAGCGCCGTCGGTGCCGGGCCGGGGCGCGAGCCACTCGTCGGCGAACTTGGCCGCGTCGCTGTAGTCAGGGGACAGGACGACGACCTTCTGCCCCCGATAGCGGGCCTCGGCCATGTAGTGGGCGTCCGGGGTGCGCGTGACGGGCACGTTGGAGCCCCACAGCATCAGGTAGGCGGCATCCCACCAATCCGCCGACTCGGGGACGTCGGTCTGGTCGCCGAACACCTGGGGCGAGGCGACGGGCAGATCGGCGTACCAGTCGTAGAACGACAGCATCGACCCGCCGATCAGGGACACGAACCGGGCGCCGACGGCGTGCGAGGCCATCGACATCGCGGGGATGGGCGAGAAGCCCGCCACCCGGTCCGGGCCGTACGTCTTGATCGTGTGCACGTGCGCGGCGGCGATCATCTCGGTCGCCTCGTCCCAGGTGACGCGGACCAGGCCGCCCCTGCCGCGGACGGACTGGTAGCGGCGCCGCTTGCCGGGGTCGGAGACGATCTCGGCCCACGCCTCGACGGGGTCGCCCAGCCGGGCCTTCGCCTCGCGGTACATCTCCACCAGCACGCCCCTGGCGTACGGGAACCTGACCCGGGTGGGGGAGTAGGTGTACCAGGAGAAGGCGGCGCCTCTGGGGCAGCCGCGCGGCTCGTACCCGGGCCGGTCTGCGCCGGCGCTGGGATAGTCGGTCTGCTGCGCCTCCCAGGTGATGACGCCGTCCTTGACGTACACCTTCCAGGAGCAGGATCCGGTGCAGTTCACGCCGTGGGTGGAGCGGACGACCTTGTCGTGGCTCCACCGGTCGCGGTAGAAGGCGTCGCCCCGGCGCCCGCCGACCTGGTAGAGGGTCCTCCGGTCGCCGGACGGCTCACCCCTGTGCAGGTGCCGGCCCAGCTTCAGCAGGGCGTCGTCGATGGGCCCGTCCATGCCCGCCATGTGTGTGCTCCTCTTCGTTCGCGTCGTCGATCGATGTGTCGGGGGTGGTGCGGGTCAGGGTTGGTCGGCCACGCGGAGCACGAACCAGCAGTAGACGAACGCGGCCGCCGCCACCACGGCCAGCAGCATCAGGCCGATGGCGTATGTGCCGGTCGCCTGGAAGATCAGGCCCATCACGATGGGCGGCAGGAACCCGCCGAGTCCTCCGGCCGCGCCCACCACGCCGGTCGCCGAGCCCACCATGGTCGCCGGTACGGCCCGGCCGAGCAGCGCGAACACGGCGCCGTTGCCGAGGCCGAGCGCCGCCGCCATGATCAGGAAGCCGGTGGTCGCCAGCGGCATCGCGGGGCCGAAGGCCACGATGACCGCGCACACGACGACGGCGGCGAGCGCACCGCTGAGCACCGGTCGCCCGCCGACCCGGTCGGCCAGCCAGCCGCCCACCGGACGGGCGAGCGTGGCCAGCACGACGAAGCCGGCCGAGCGGGCCGCCGCGTCGGCGGTGGTCAGCCCGTAGGCGTCCTTGAGGTAGAGCGGCAGGTAGACGCCGAAGGCGACGAACCCGCCGAAGGTCAGCGCGTACATTGCGGCGAGCTCACCGGTGATCCGCAGCCGCGCGGCGCGGGTGAAGCGGGTGAGGAACGGCTCGGTGGACGGGGTGACGCCCGGGGCGTCGCGGCCGATGGTCAGGAAGGCCAGCCCGACGACGACGAGCGCGGCGGCGACGACGAAGAACGGCGTGCGCGCGCCGAAGTCGCGGGCCAGCCAGGGGGTGACGAAGCCGGAGATGGCGGTGCCGATGTTGCCCATCCCGAAGACGCCGAGGGCGAGGCCGCGCCGCGCCGGCGGGTACCAGGCGTTGACGTATGGCACGCCGATCGCGAAGGTGGCGCCGGTCAGTCCCAGGAGGAAGCCGCCCACCAGCAGCGAGGGGTAGCTGTCGGCGAAGGCGAGGAAGAGCACGGGCACGATGCCGACCAGGCCGGCGACGCCGAACACCGAACGGCCGCCGAAGCGGTCGGTGAGCCCGCCGAGCACGATCCTGCCGAGCGATCCGACGATGACCGGGACCGCCACCAGCATCGACACCTCGAACGGGGTCAGGGCGAGCAGGTCCTTGTACGTCGGCCCGAGGGGGCTGAGTAGCGCCCAGGCCCAGAAGTTGACCGCGAAGGCCGCCGTCGCGAGGACGAGCGCGCGGGTACGGCCAGCCATGGCCGTGTGTGTTGTCAGAGGAGTGACGGTGGTCATTCTCGCCCCAGTTCCCAAAATTGCATCCTGCATGCAAGTTTTGTGGCCCGTTATGGGAGAGCATCAGGGACTTTGGTCCCGGTCGTGGCAGCGTAAGGTCCCGATGATCTTCGGCACTGCGGACCACGCGGCGCGGCAGGCGGCCCGGCAGGTGACGACGTCGGGCGGCAGGTCAGGACTCAGGTGCGCGGGTGGTCGTTGTCGGGGTGGGATCCGGTGTGTCCGGTCGTCTGGCCAGGACGGCAGGTCGGGACGGCAGGTCGGGACGGCAGGTCAGGTCGCCGGCAGTGCGGCGGCGAGCACGATGATGCCGACCGAGCCGACCAGGGCGGCCACCGCCATGGTGCGGGCCAGGCCGGGCAGCCCCTTGGGGGAGGCCCAGCCGTGTACGGCGGCCGCCGCCATGACCGCGCAGAACAGCGCGAGCTTGGCCGCGAGAATGCGGCCGTAGCCGGGTTCGGCGAGTGAGGCCCAGGTCACGCCTTTGTGCCAGGCGATGGCCACGCCGGTGCCGATCTGGAGCGGCAGGAACACCGCGCCGGTGAACATGCCGAAGCGGCGGCCGACGGCGTTAAGCACCGTGGCGCGCCGTTCGGCGTCCAGCAGGCGGCGGGCCAGCGGCAGCACGACGAGCGACACGGTGAGCTGGCCGCCGACCCACAGGGCCGCCGACAGGACATGCAGGAAGCGGACCACCGACCACCAGGTCATGGCGCGCTCACACGGAACACGCCGTGCGCGCCCGCCTCGGCGTGGCGCATGTCGTGGTCGACGATCGGATAGGTGCCCGGCTCGGGGAATCTCAGCTCCACGAAGCCGCCCTGTGCCGGGGCCAGGTCGAGCGCCTGGGCTCCGCCGGGGCCGCCCTTCTTCAGCATGTAGGCGCCCTCCTTGTAGACGGTGTCGTACGGCGCGCCCACGACGTGGAGCGAGGTGCCGTCGCTCGGCCCGGCGGCCACGGCCCAGATCCGCACCCGCTCACCGGCCTTCGCCTCCAGCGGGGCGTGGTCGTAACCGGAGGCGGTGCCGTTGAACATCCAGCCGTCGGGACGCCCCTGGACGATCTTGTCGACCTGGGCCTGGCCGCCCGGTTCCCCGAGGTAGAGCTCGCCCTGCACCAGGACGTACTCCCGGTCGACGCGGGGAAGGTCCGGCGGATCGACGATCACCGCGCCGTACATGCCGTTGGCGATGTGCTGCGACATGGGCATCGTGGAGCAGTGGTACAGCCAGGCTCCGGCGAAGTCGGCGCGGAACCGGTAGGTCAGCCGCTCTCCCGGCTGGATCGTGCGCATCGGCCGGTCGGGGGCCAGCGCGCCGGCGTGGAAGTCGAGGCCGTGGCCCATCGCGGCGTCGTTGACGAAGGTGACCGTGAAGACGTCGCCCACGCGGCCGCGGAGCACAGGACCGGGAACCGTCCCGTTGAACGTCCACACCCGTTGCCGCACGCCGGGCGCCACCTCCAACTCGGCCTCCGTGGCGCGGATCTCGACCTGGTGGTCCGTTCCTCCGGGGGCGGGCTTGAGGGTCGCGTCGTATGGTTTCCACCCCGCCGACATCGGCGCGGTCAGGTCCAGGCGGCCCGTGCTCGCGTTCATGTCGTGGCCGCTCATCTGCTGGTCGTGGGCCGCCTGCGCGGTGCTCGCCGTTCCCGCGGATCCAGCGGACGCGGCGGGCAGGACGCGCATGGACATCCCGGCCACGCGATGCCCCACGACGGTGCACCAGCCGTCCACCGCCGTCGCGGGCATGTCGAGCACGATGGTGGCGCTCCGGCCGGGATCGAGCATCGGGGTGCTCTGCCCCGTGGACAACCGCAGGTCGTGGCGCTGGCCGTCCCGGTTCGTGACACGCAGGGTCAGGCGGGTGCCCGGCGGAGCCTCGATCGTGCCCGGCCGGATGCGCATGCCCGACAGGGTCACCTCGACCGTACGGGCCGCGCCCGACACGGCGCCCGACATGCCGGCGGCCGCCGGCGCTGTAGTACCCGGCGCTGTGGTGCCCGGGACGTCCTGGACCGCGACGACGACCGCCGCGGCGGTCAGGACGCAGCCGAGGAGCACCCCGGCGATCCCCGGCACCGCCGGGCGGCCCGCCAGGACGGGCCCGAGCACGACCGCGAGGGCCAGGACGACGAAGGCCGTGACCGAGCCGATGAGCAGCGCCCAGCCCAGCAGCCGCAGCGGGCCGGGCATCGGGAGGACAACCAGGGGGACGGCGAGGTTGGCCGCGGCGAGCCGGACCCGCCAGCCGCGTTCGAGCAACGCCGCGTTCCGCTTCAGCCGGGCGGGGCCGCCGCCCGCGATGGCGGGCAGGAGGTGGCCGAGGGAGCCGAGCAGCGTCTGCGCGACGAATCCGGCGAGCACCAGCGGCAGGAGCGTCTCCAGCGCGCGGCCGGCCTGGGCCGCCGGGCGCACCGCCACCATGACGAGATCCGCGACGAGCGCGACCTCGAACCAGGCCACCCCGGCCGCGAGGGTCCAGCCGGCCGGGGTCGTCGGGCGGCGCCGCCGCAGTGTCTCCACCAGCGGAGCCAGCGCCACCGCCGCCGCGGCGGCGTAGAGCGCCAGACCCGCGGCCGCGACCCAGCGCCATCCGAGGAGCAGCCCGACTACGGCGACGGCCAGGCCGGGCACCGCCAGCCGCAGTGCCGTACGGGATGCCTGGCGGGTCAGGGCGGACACCTTCGTGCGCAGGACCGTCGGCCAGAGCGTGAACAGCGTCCCGAGTACGGCCAGGCCGATCCAGCCGAGGACGTTCACCGCGGCGTGCGCCGCGTGCAGCCGCTCGTGCGCGCCTCCGGGCACGACCCGGGCGATCAGGAGGCCGCCCAGCAGGCCGCCCGCCGCCAGCGCGGCGCCCGCGGCGACGTACCAGGGGACGACGTGGGCGAACGGGCCGGGCAGCGCCCGGCGACGCATCCTGACCAGGACGGCGGTGTGCCAGACGACCACCGCGACGATCACGGCCGCTCCCGACGCCGCCGCCCACCAGGGGCCCAGGGCGGCGCCCGCCAGCACGGCGGCGGTACCGGCGTTCGCGGTCCCGAGGCGGGCCGCGCTCCAGCGCGGGTCCGGGGGGCGCGCGTGCAGCAGGGTGACCGTGAAGTGCTCGCTCCAGATCAGGATCGCGCTGGTCGCGGCGCCGAGCAGGAAGAGGTGGACCAGCAGCCAGCGGGGAGCGGGCAGCGTGTCCCCGGCCAGGGCCGCGAGGACGGTCAGCCCCAGCCAGGCCACCACGACCGCGTTGGCCTTCAGCAGGCGGCTCGCCCGGCGGCCGGGCCTCGCGGGCGTTCCCGGCGGTTCCTGTGGTCCGGCGGGTGCCGGTCCCGGCGATGCCGATGGCCCAGGCGATGCCGATCCCGCAGGTCTGGGTGCCGCAGGTGCTGATGCTGCAGGTCCCGGTGCCGCAGGTGCTGATGCTGCGGGTGCCGATCCCGCAGGTGCTGATGGTCGCGGCTGCGCGGGTGATCCTGAGGGTCCGTGCGGCCGTTCGGAACCGGTCGACACCTCGGCCGAGGTCATGGAGGGCTGCCTTCCTGCCTGAGGGGCGCGCGACCGCGTGCCCGATCCGGTCGGTGCCCGCCGCGCCCGGCGCGATCCCATGCTGACATGCCCGCCGAGGCGGTCACGTGGGACCTTCGGCCCTGTTCGGGGGGACGATCGGCCGTTCTTTGACCGGAACTTTGTTCGTTTTGTAGGGATTTGTGTGACTGGGGACCCCCGCGCTCGGGACTTTGGTCACTACAGGGAGATCACCGCGAACCGGTTGACTCGTCACGCCATCCACCGGAGTACCTGGCGTCACCGGGACGCGAGAGCCCGATGTCCGCCGAGCAGGAGGTTTTCCCCTTGACGATCGCCGAGCAGCCGGTCCCCGGCCCGGTACGGTCCGCGGCGGCCACGGCCGAGGGCGGGCTTCCCACGCTCATCCAGGGAGGGATGGGAGTAGGCGTGTCCGGGTGGCGGCTGGCGCGGTCCGTCGCCCGGACCGGACAGCTCGGCGTGGTCTCGGGGGTGGCGCTGGACGTCACGCTGGCCAGGCGGCTCCAGCAGGGTGACCCGGGAGGGCACCTGCGCGGGGCACTGGCCGAGTTCCCCGTGCCCGCGATCAGCGAGCGGATCCTGGCCAGGTACTACGTGCGCGACGGGATCGAGCCCGGCGCGCCGTACCGGCCGGTGCCGCGGCTCGGCCTGCGCCCGAACCGGGCACGGGACGAACTGGCCGTGGTCGCCAACTTCGCCGAGGTGTTCCTCGCGAAGCGGGACGGCGGCACGATCGGCATCAACTACCTGGAGAAGATCCAGATGGCGACGCCGGCGGCGGCCTACGGGGCGATGCTCGCGGGGGTCGACTTCGTGCTCATGGGGGCGGGCATTCCGTCCCAGATCCCGCGGCTGCTCGACCGGCTCGCCGCGCACCTGCCGGCCGAGGTCACGGTCACGGTCGCGGGGGCCGAAGGTGGGGAACGGCACGCCGTCGGCATCGACCCGGTCGCGCTGCTCGGGCGTACTCCCGAGCCGCTGGTCAGGCCGCGGCTGCTGGCCATCGTCTCCTCCGACGTGCTCGCCGGCTATCTCGCGCGTACGCCCGAGACCCGGCCGGACGGGTTCGTGGTGGAGGCGCCGGTGGCGGGCGGGCACAGCGCGCCGCCGCGCGGCCGGATGCGGCTGGACGAGACCGACCAGCCGGTGTACGGGCCGCGTGACGAGGTCAATCTCGCCAAGGTCGCCGCGCTCGGCCTGCCGTTCTGGCTGGCCGGAGGTTACGCGAGCCGGGACGGGCTGGCGCGGGCACTGGAGGCCGGCGCCGCGGGCGTCCAGGTGGGTACGGCCTTCGCGTTGTGCCGCGAGTCCGGCCTGGACGACAAGCTGCGGCGGAGGCTCCTTGAGCAGGCCAAGGATGGCACGCTGCGGGTGCGCAACGACCCGCACGCCTCACCGGCCGGGTTCCCCTTCAAAGTGGCCGGACTGCCCGACACCCTGGCCGCCCCGGAGGTGCACGAGCGCCGCCCCAGGCTGTGCGACCTCGGCCATCTGCGCACGCCGTACGTCAAGCCGGACGGCGGTGTCGGCTTCCGGTGCCCGGCCGAGCCGGTCGACGCGTTCCTGCGCAAGGGAGGACGTCTCGAGGAGACGGAAGGCCGCAGGTGTCTGTGCAACGGTCTGGTCGCCGCCATCGGTCTCGGGCAGCACCGTCCGGACGGGTACCAGGAGCCGCCGCTGCTCACCCTCGGTCAGGACCTTGATTTCCTCGGCGACCTGCCGGAGGGGTACACCGCCGCCGACGTCGTCGCTCATCTGCTCGGACCGGGCGGTGCCCCCGGCTCCGCCGGAGCCGGCGACGACCGGCGGGAGGGCGGGCTCCCGCCGGAGGGCTCCTGATCGCCCTCCGGCGGTCAGCCGCCTCGTGAACGGCCGGGCCGTGATGCAGGCGTCCCAGCCGTGTGTGTCGCCGCCCGAGGGCACCTGGCCGCCTCCCGCACTGAGACCTTCATCGATTTGCCGCTCACGGCGGCGGATAGGTCCAGGTGTGGCCGCTCTACCCAGAACACACAGATCGGGACGCCTCGCTCGACGAGAAACTGCAGCGGTCCGGCAGTAGGGCAGTCAAGGGTAGGTCCGGCACCAGAGTCGTCGATGTCTGCCCCAAGGAAATCGTGGCGATGCCGACCACCCCGCTCGGCGGAGCGGCGGCCTGCTACCCGTCCCGGTACATAGAGCCGAAGACCCACCTCGTCGAACATCGCCGGTGTGGCGATGCCGGGGTCGACGAGGTGTACCAGGCCGTGAACGAGCAGGACGGAAGGTACAGCCGCTGCGGCGGTCGGAGGCATCAAGGCCGGATGGTGTCGCCGAGTCCGGGAGCCGCACTCAGTCCCGGGTCGCCGATGCCGCCTGGTGGGCGATCTGGGCGGCCGTGGCGCTGATGGCGGTCGCGAGCAGGTCGAAGGATCCCGACAGGTCGAGCGGCTGGGTCTGGTTGGCGATGAACAGGCCGTCGGCCATGACGAAGGTGAGCATGACGAGCTGCTCGATGTCGGCGGGGCCCAGTTCGGGGAAGAACGCCGCCCAGACCTCCTGGATGCGCCGGCCGACGGTCTGGCGGACCTCGACGAACCTGGCGCGGGCGGTGAGCTCCTCCGGTCGCTTCTCCAGGACCAGCATCAGGCCGAGGCGTAGGAAATCGGGGAACGTGGCCAGGGCGCTGCCGATCCGGTGTGCCATCAGCCGGAACAGCTCGTCGCGGCCGGCGCCGAACGGGACGGGGACGGGGCGTTCGAGTTCGGCCATCCAGCGGGTGTAGCTGCGGTCGATGACGGCGGCGACCAGTTCGTCCTTGTCCTTGAAGTGCCAGTAGATCGAGCTGGCCGGCAGCCCGGATCGCTTGCTGACCAGGCTGATGCTGGTGCCTTCGTAGCCGCGCTCGCCGGTGATCTCGGTGGCGGCGTCCAGGATCCGCTCCCGGGACGCCTCCCCGTTGGCGCGTGTACGTCGTGCTTCAGCCACGCCCTGATTCTCCCAGGTCAGGCCATGTAGTAGTCACTACAGCAAGATATCCAGTCTAGAAGCGTTATGCGTCTATTGACATAGCGTCACCAGCTCCTTACCGTAACGATCGCTACGGGAATTCGAAGAGGAGGCGGTGGCATGACCGTTCAGCTGGACGGGTTGGTCTCACTGGAGCGGGGCGAGGTGGATCGCCGGATCTTCAGCGACCAAGAGATCTTCGATCTGGAGATGGAGCAGATCTTCGGGCGGGCGTGGCTGTTCCTGTGCCACGAGACCCAGATCCCGAACCGCGGGGACTTCTTCCAGGCGGTGATGGGCCGCGACAACGTGCTGGTGGTCCGGCAGAAGAACGGCGGAATCAAGGCGCTGCTGAACTCCTGCGCCCACCGCGGCAACGCGGTGTGCCGGGCGGAGGAGGGTAACGCCCGGAACTTTCTGTGCACCTACCACGGCTGGTCTTACAACATCGACGGGCGTCTTCAGGGCGTGCCGGGGCAGCGGAAGTTCTATCAGGACGATTTCGACAAGTCCCGGCACGGGCTGCGCGAGGTCGCCCAGGTCGCCTCCTACAAGGGGTTCGTGTTCGGCACCCATGACGTCTCGGCGCCGCCGCTGGATGAGTTCCTGGGCGCGACCGGCCGGCTGGGCCTGGACCTGCTGGCCGAGCGGGGCCGGATGGAGGTGGTTCCCGGCATCCAGAAGTTCGTGATCGACTGCAACTGGAAGTTCGCGCTGGACAACCTCTACGACTGGTACCACCCGCAGGTCACGCACGCCTCGGCGTTCCACAAGGGAGTTCTGGGCGACGCCTCGGACGGGGAGCCCGCCGCGGAGGCGATCGACATGGCCGGGGTGAGCATGCAGAGCGGCGCCGACCTGTCGGCTCCGCGCAGCGGCATCACCGGGATCGACTTCGACCAGACCGTCGTGGTCGGCGAGTACGGCCACGCGATCGGCGGCCCGACGGCCGATTCGGTGGGCAACCTCGAACTCGACCGGTCGTGGCGGCAGACGCCGCAGGCCCGCGAGGCGCTCGGCCCGATAGGCGTGAACGTCGCCGGGCACCCCGGCGTGTTCCCCACCACGTGGGTGACGACCACCTCGCAGCTGTCCCTGCGGATCCCGCGCAGCCCGTCCACGACCGAGATCTGGTGGTTCACCTTCGTCGACCGGGACTCCGCGCCGGAGATGCAGCAGCTCACGGTCATGATTGCCAACCGGGTGTTCGGCCCGGCCGGGCTGCTGGAGCAGGACGACGGCGAGAACTGGTCGCAGAGCACCCAGCAGACCTACGGCACCGCCAGCCGCAGGGTTCCCCAGCTGCTCAACATGGGGCTGGGGCAGGGGCAGATCGTCAAGGAGCACGGGTTGGCCCGGATCGACGGCCACACCAGCGAGCACGCGCAGCTGTGGACCTACCACTGCTGGGCCCAGTGGCTGAAGGGCCTGGACTGGGCCGATCTGAAGGCCGCGACCACCCCGGGAGAGACGCTGTGACCACCTCTGATCACACCCTGCCCGCCACCGCCGGCGAGATCGCCGAGATGCTGCTGCACCACCAGGTGCAGAAGTTCCTGTTCGACGAGGCCGCGCTCCTGGACGCCCACCGCTACGAGGAGTGGCTGGAGCTGTTCACCGACGACACCCACTACTTCATGCCGATTCGTCGCACCCGGATGCAGCACGAGCTGGACCAGGAGTTCACCCGGCCCGGCCAGATGGCGTTCTTCGACGACGACAAGGTGCTGCTGACCGGCCGCGTCACCAAGCTCGGCACCGGACGCTCCTGGGCGGAGGACCCGCCTTCCCGCACCCGCCACCTCATCACCAACGTCCGGATCGTCTCCGACGACGGTCACGAGCTGATCGCCGAGTCCAACTTCCATCTGTACCGGACCCGCCTGCACACCGAGGAAGACTCCTGGTACGGGATGCGCCGCGACACCCTGCGCCGCACCGAGGCCGGCCTGCGGATCGCCGCCCGTGCCGTCTACCTCGATCAGACCGTTCTGCTGTCCCGCAACCTCAGCAACTTCTTCTAAGCACCCGGGGGCGACCATCACATGGGCTGGCTGGAAGGAACCACCGCGCTGGTCACCGGCGCGGGATCGGGGTTGGGGCACGCCATCGTCAACCGCTACGTGGCCGAAGGCGCCCGCGTCGGCGTCCTGGAGATCGACAGGAGCAAGGCGGACGCACTGACCAACCGGTTCGGTGACGCCGTCCGGGTGACCGTGGGCGACGCCCGCCGGTACGACGACAACCTGCTGGCGGTCGAGGACACGGTCGCGGCGTTCGGCGGGCTGGACGTCTGGGTCGGCAACGCCGGTCTGTGGGACTACGGGACCTCGGTCGACGCCCTCCCCGCCGCCGCGATCTCCGACGCGTTCGATGAGATCTTCTCTCTCAACGTCAAGGGCTATCTCCTGGGGGTGAAGGCGGCCCTGCCCGCGCTCCGCGACAGCCGGGGCGCGGTCATCCTGACCGCCTCCAACGCCGCGTTCTGGCCCGGCGGGGGCGGGCCCCTCTACACCGCCTCCAAGCACGCCGTGGTCGGGCTGGTCAAACAACTGGCCTATGAGTTGGCGCCCGACGTGCGCGTCAACGGGGTGGCGCCCGGCGGGATGCCGTCGGACCTGCGCGGCCCGCGCGCCCTCGGCCTGGCCGACACCTCCTGGTCGTCGCTGCCCGTCGACGACCTCATGAAGGAGTTCTCCCCGCTCGGCCGGGCCATCGCCCCGGCCGACTACACCGGCCACTACGTGCTCCTGGCCGCCCGGCATGAGTCGGCGACCGTCACCGGCTCGATCCACAACTGCGACGGCGGCATCGGCGTCCGCGGACGCCCCACCACCGCCTGACCCTCCTGCACCTGACCCCCTGCCCAGACGCTGGACGGCGCCGCCTACATGAGGAGCAGCAGCATGATCGAAGCATTGAACTACATCGGGTTCACCTCACCCGCCGCCAAGGAATGGGAGACCTTCGGCCCGGAGATCCTCGGCGTCCAGCTCGCCGACCCGGGCCCCGAGGGCAGCGTCCGCATGCGCGTCGACGACGCCGCCCACCGCATCAGCGTCCACCCCGCCGACTCCGACGACCTCGCCTACCTCGGCTGGGGTGTGCGAGGGCCCTCCGCGCTCATCCGCGTCACCGACCGGCTGGAGACCTCCGGGACCGAGGTCCACCGCGGCGAACCCGAACTGGCGGCCGAACGCGGCGTCACCGAGCTGGCCTGGTTCACCGACCCGTTCGGGTTCCGGCACGAACTGTCGTGGGGCCAGCTGACCATGCCCTCGACTTTCCTGCCCGGCCGGCCGCTGTCGGGATTCGTCACCGGCGAGCAGGGCTTGGGCCACGCCGTCCTCATCATCCCCGACCTGGTCGAGGCCGAGGCGTTCTACGGAGGCGTGCTCGGCTTCAAGGTGTCGGACGAGATCGACATGCATGGCATGCCCGTGCGGTTCTACCACTGCAACACCCGCCACCACTCCCTCGCCCTCACTGCCGTCCCCGGCGTCGTCGGCTTCCACCATCTGATGCTGGAGACCACTGCGCTGGACGACGTCGGCATCGCCTACGACCTCATCCTGGAGCGCGGCATCCCGCTGGCGATGACGCTCGGCCGCCACACCAACGACCTCATGACCTCCTTCTACGTGCGGACCCCGTCGCGCTTCGAGATCGAGTACGGCTTCGGCGGTGCCCCGATCCAGTCCACCCCGCCGACCCCGCGAGCGTTCGCCCGCACCAGCATCTGGGGCCACCACCCGCCCGCCGAGCCGCTCGCCCCCGGCATCATCCGCGCCTACGTCGAGGAGAACCGTTGATCACCCGCCGCGACGTGCCGGTCGGCGAGTACGTCTTTCACCTGTTGGAGGCCGGGAACCCCGCGATGGACACCGTGCTGTGGTTGCACGGTTCGGGGCCGGGCGCCAACGCCGAGACCAATTGGTCTCGCGCCCTGGCCGACCTGTCCCGCGACCTGCACCACATCGCTCCCGACATGATCGGGTTCGCCGACTCCACCCACCCCGACCCCGCCCCGTCCAGCGCGTCGGCCTTCGCGCAGCTGAGGACCCGGACGCTGCTCGGCCTGCTCGACGAGCTGGGGCTCGAACGCGTCCACGTCGTCGGGAACTCCATGGGTGGCATCATCGGCCTCGCCATGGCACTCGCCGCTCCCGGACGCATCGGCCGGCTCGTCCTCATGGGCTCCGGCGGCGCCCCCGTCACCCCCACCCCCGACCTCCTCAAACTCATCACCTACTACAGCAAGCCCACCGTCGACGCGCTCGCAGATCTCATGCGCGCCATGATCCACGACCCCTCCGTGCTCGGCACCGACCTGGAGAAGGTCGCCGAGACCCGGATGGAACGCATCCAGCGGCCCGAGGTACGCCGCTCCCACGAGGCGACCTTCGCCGTCGACATACCCGGCCTCTACAGCCCCGAGCAGCTCGCCACCCTGGAGCATCCCGCCCTCGTCATCCACGGCCGCGAAGACCGCATCATGCCGGTCGAAGCCGGCCAGTATCTCGCCCAGCACCTGCCCAACGCCCAACTGCACACCCTCCCCAACACTGGCCACTGGACCCAGATCGAACAGCCCGAACGGTTCGCCTTCCTGGTCCGCTCCTTCCTGGCCGGGAAACTGTGATCGCCGATCCCGCACTGCCCGGCGTGGATCCGTTCGCCGCCGCGGTGACCGATGCCGCGCGGCGGCTCGCCAAACCCGCCGCCGATCATGACGCCGCCGGTCCCGGCCCGACTGTCCGGTGGCGCGTCGTAAGACGCGGGGGCGGCACTAGGCTGTCGCCCCGGAGCACGCGGTTGGGGAGGCGCGAGGATGAGGCCCGCCCGGATTCAGGACGTCGCGCAGCGCGCGGGCGTCTCGTGGAAGACGGTGTCCAACGTGCTGCACGAGCGGGCCAACGTCCGCCCGGAGACCAGGGCACGGGTGCTCGCCGCGATCGAGGAGCTCAACTACCGGCCCAGCGTCGCCGGCAGGCAGCTGCGCATGGGTCGCGCCAACCTGCTCGCCCTGGCCGTGCCCGCGATCGGCAACCCGTACTTCAGCGAGCTGGCGCACGTCATGATCGAAGGCGCGGCGCGGTCGGGGTACACGGTGCTCATCGACGAGACGCACGGTGAGACCGGTCGTGAGGGTGTGGTCGCCGAAGGTTTCCGGGTCAGGGTCATCGACGGCATCATCTTCAGCCCGCTGGAGATGACCGGCCCGCAACTCGCCGCCCGCAGGGACCGCACGCCCATCGTGCTGATCGGGGAGCACGTCACTTCCGAAGAGTCCGGCCTGGACCACGTGGCGATCGACAACGTCGCCTCGGCCGCGGAGGCGACGCGGCACCTGCTGGAGACCGGACGCGAGCGGATCGGCTTCCTCGGGCACCAGTCCTGGCGGCCGCGCGGCACCGGTGACCTGCGGCTCCAGGGGTACGAGCAGGCGCTTGCCGCGGCCGGGCTCCCACTGGATCGCGCGTTGATCCTCCCGGCGGCCGCGTACTCCCGAGAGGAGGGCGACGCCCGGGTGGCCGAGTTCCTGGCGCGGCTCCCCGGCCGGGACACGACAGATCAGCACGTATCCGGCCATGACGCACCCGTGCTCGACGTTCCTGGTCGGGATGCGCCCGGTCGAGATACGCCCGGTCGGGATGCGCTCGGGCTCGACACGCTTGGGCGGAATGCGCTCGGGCTCGACGCGCTGGTCTGCGCCAACGACCTGCTCGCGATCGGCGCCATGCGCGCGCTGCGCCGTGCGGGGATCCGGGTTCCCGAGGACGTCGCCGTTCTCGGCTGGGACGACACCCCGGAGGGCGCCTTCTCCCATCCCGCGCTGACGACCGTCGCCCCGGACAAGAAGGAACTGGCGCGCTTGGCCGTCGAGGCGCTGCTGCGGCGGATCGACGGCGACACCTCGCCCCCCGTCACGTATGTCGTTCCGCACCGGCTCGTCGTCCGGGAGAGCACCCTGCCGCGATACGGCACGGAATGAGAGGACACCGCACGTGAACGGAGAGATGCGCCGGGTCGAGGAGGCGACGCCGGTCGCCGGACCCACGGCACACCCGGCGTTGGACTACTACCTGATCTTTCCTGAGGCGTGGGACGGCGACCCGTCGGCACAGCCGGACGGAATCGCCGTCGAGGAGTTCTTGCTCGCGGACGATCACACGGCGACCGGCCTGGCCAACGCCGTGTGGACGGCGGCGGACGGTGACTGGTGGAGTTCGGCGGCCTTCAGTCGCGCGATCCGCGCGGATCCGAGGCTCCGCGTCCGGGTCGTCCCGGTCCGAAGGGGTGACGCGGAGACGGCCTACCGACGGCTGGGGGCAGGTGCGCTGCCTGATGAGGCGACGTTGCGTACCCGCTTCCATGACCACGCGGCCTTGCCCGGCTCGCCCCCGCTGCGGTTCGCTCCGCCCGAGGTCCCCGAGGGATTCCACGAGAAGCGCGTCTACCGGATCCTGTTCGCCGACGCGCCGCGCGAGGACCAGGTGGCCCACCTGCGGCAGGTCTGGGGGATGACGCTCGCCGACGACGTCGCCGGCCCACAGGCTCGCGTGCTCGGCACAGCGCGTCGGCGCGTGGCCGGAGACGTGTTCACCTGGGATCTTCGCCGGATCGGCCCGGGCGTGGCCTCGAGCATCGACCTGACCGCCTGTTTGGGCGATCCGCCGGGCGACGCCGTCGGGGCTCTGCTGCGGGAGCTGATGACGATCACGCGTTACCAGGGGCTGATTCCCGTGACGATCGAGCGCCTCTCGTGATCCCCGGCGAGAGGTGTCTCCACGTCGAGGTCACGGCGTGTTCCCCGTCCTCGCCGGTCAGGTCGCCGTGAAGAGGCTCCGCGCCGACGGCTTCCCCGCCACCGACGCTGCCGTGTAAGCACGTCTCTCGCCCGTCTGTTGCGACCGCATCGGCCTCCTCGGCCGCTCGCCGCCCCCACCCGCGCCGACCTCGACATTGGCCGCTCACCCCCCGCGCCGACCTCGACCCGGTCTTCGTCCCTTCCACGGTCCGCCCCGAGGACCAACAGGACCAACAGGACCGGCATCCTCCCCGAAGCCGTTCAAAGGCAGGCGTCGTGGGGTCATGGTTGGCCTGATTCCCACGTTGTAATACGCTTCGCTCGCAGATCACGACCTCCTTCCCCCGGGAGCATCACATGCCGTCGCCCCACACCCTGGCCGTACCGATGGAGACGCCGCGCCCGGAGCATCCGCGCCCGCAGTTCGTCCGCGAGGAGTGGATGTCACTCAACGGCGAGTGGGAGTTCGAGATCGACCAGGCCGACTCCGGTCTCGAACGCGGGTTGCGCGACCGCGCCCTGAACAGCCGCATCATCGTGCCGTTCGCTCCTGAGTCGACCCTGTCGGGGGTCGGCATCACCGACTTCCTGGAGGCCGTGTGGTACCGCAGGACGGTCACCGTTCCCGCCGGGTGGGTGGGGCGGCGGGTCCTGCTGCACTTCCAGGCCGTCGATCACGACACCACCGTCTGGGTGAACGGCGTCGAGGTGGCCCGGCACCGCGGCGGCTTCACGCCGTTCACCGCCGACCTGGGCGGGGTGGTCGAGCCCGGTGAGGAGATGACCGTCGTCGTCCGGGCCCGCGACCCGCGCCAAGCCGTACAGGCTCGGGGGAAGCAGTCCACGACCTACGCCAACAGCGGCGTGCACTACACCAGGACCACGGGCATCTGGCAGACCGTCTGGCTGGAGGCGGTGCCGGAGGCCCGGCTGCGGCGCCCCCGGATCACCCCCGACGTGGCGGGATCGGCGTTCCACCTCGAGGTGCCGCTCACCGCGAACCGGCCCGGATGGACGGTCCGCGCCGTACTCACCGACGCCCCGCGCGGCGGCGACCCGGGTGAGGACGCGGGTACGGCGGCGGAGGGTGTCGCGGGGGAGACGACCGGACAGGCGGCGGGAGAGGTCGCGGGAGAGGTCGCGCGCGCGGAGGTGCGCGCCGATCTCGATCTCGCGCCCCGGGTGGTCCTGCAGGTTCCCGCCGACCGGGTACGCCTGTGGTGTCCCCAGGATCCGCACCTGTACGGCCTGCGCCTGGAACTGCTCGACGCCGAAGGCGGCGTCGTCGACGGCGTGGACAGCTACGCGGGCCTGCGTTCGGTGTCGATCGACGGGCGGGCGCTGCGCCTCAACGGCCGGCCGGTGTTCCAGCGGCTCGTCCTCGACCAGGGGTACTGGCCCGACGGCCTGATGACGGCGCCGAGCGACGCGGCGCTGGTGGCCGACATCGAGCTCTCCCGCGAGGCGGGGTTCAACGGTGCCCGGCTGCACCAGAAGGTGTTCGAGGAGCGCTTCCTCTACCACGCCGACCGGCTCGGCTATCTGGTGTGGGGCGAGTTCGGCGACTGGGGCGCCTCGACCGGAGCGGGCTGGGAGGACAACCAGCAGCCGACCGCCTCGTTCGTCACCCAGTGGCTGGAGGCGGTGGAGCGCGACTACAGCCACCCCTCGATCGTCGGCTGGTGTCCCCTCAACGAGACCCACCAGGTCATCCACGACCGCGTCACCACGCTCGACGACGTGACGCGGGCGATGTTCCTCGCCACCAAGGCGGCCGACACCACGCGTCCGGTCCTCGACGCGTCCGGCTACTCCCACCGGGTGGCCGAGAGCGACGTCTACGACTCCCATCTGTACGAGCAGGATCCGGAGCTGTTCGCCGAGCAGCTGTCCGGTCTGGCGGACGGGCGGCCGTACACCAACGTGTTCGGCGCCGACGTCGCCATGTCCCTGCCGTATCGCGGGCAGCCGTACTTCTGCAGCGAGTTCGGCGGGATCTGGTGGGACCCGGACGCGGCGGCCTCGGCCGGGGGCGACGACAACGCCGTCTCCTGGGGATACGGCGCACGCCCGGCGAACGAGGAGGAACTGCAGTCCCGCTTCGCCGGGCTCGTGGGTGCGCTGCTCGACAACCCCGAGATGTTCGGCTACTGCTACACGCAGCTCACCGACACCTTCCAGGAGCAGAACGGCGTCTACCGGTTCGACCGCTCCCGCAAGCTCGACGTGGCCCGGCTGCGTGCGGCCCAGTCCCGTCCGGCGGCGTACGAGCGGCCGTGACCCCAGTTCGCCCTGCCACCGGACGTGTGATCGTCAAGCCGCGTACGCCGAGTGACGGCGCCGCCGTGCGTCAGGCGACCCAGGGCGGCACGATCCGGTCGGTGCCCTTGGGGGCGAGGTCGCACGCGTCGGCGGCCGAGACGCCGCCGGGGTTGTAGACCCGGGCACTCGCAGGCGCGGTGACGACGGCGGCGAAGCCGTCATGAGGGTCGGCGAAGATCTGGCGGGTCACGTCGGCGGGCAGCACCATCGTGTCACCGGGAGCGACATGGAGCCGCTCGCCGTCGATCTCGAGGGTGCAACCACCCGTGAGCAGGGTCCAGATCTGTTCGGTGTCGAAGGCGTGCAGCGGGCCCTCGGTGCCGGCCGGCATGTCCACGCGCCACATGGCCCGCTCCGCGCCGCCCTGGGTGGGCGAGGCGAGCGTGGTCATGACGCCGTTGGGCGTGGTGGTTCTGCGGGCGTCGGCGGAACGGATGACGGGCATCAGGGATCTCCTCAGTGGTCGGGCGAACCGGTTCTCGATGTGGTGACGACGGGGGTGTGCGGGTCAGGCGATCCACGGCGGCACGCCGTGCACGGTGCCGTCGGCGAGCAGGGCCGTCGCGCCGGCGGCGGCGGTCACCATGGCGGAGTAGCCCTCGGGCCCGGCGGTGACCCGACGCGGGGTCGAAGGGGGCATGACGACCGTGTCGCCCGGGGCGACCTCGAAGGTCTCGCCGCCCAGCTCGACCGTCGCGGCGCCGGCCGTGAAGGCCCATACCTGCTCGGTGTCGAAGTCGTGCGGCGGGCCCGCCACGTCGGGGTTCGCGTCCACGCGCCACAATGCTGCCGCCGTACCGCCCTGGGTGGGCGAGGCGAAGGTGGTCATGACGCCGCCGGGGGTCTCGGACCGGCGGGCTTGGTCGGCACGGATGACAGGCATGTCTGCGTCTCCTAAACTAGGCAACTACGTTGTCTAAATAGTGAACCAGGTTGTCTATCGTGTCAAACGACCCTCCCGGCTTCGAGCTGCCCCTGCGGCTCTTCCTGGGATTTCGCACCCTCATCGACGCACTGCACGCCGAGCTCGCCCGGCAGGGGCATCCGGAGATGCGGCCGATGCACGGGTTCGTCATGCAGGCGATCGGTATGCGCGGCACGACCGCGGTCGAGCTCGGCCAGACGCTCGGGGTCTCCAAGCAGGCCGCCGGAAAGACCGTCGAGACGCTGGAACGCCTCGGCTACGTCGAGCGCGCCCGCGACCCGCACGACACCCGCCGCAAGATCGTACGGCTGACGCCGCGCGGCCTGGACGCGCTGACCAGGTCGGCGCGGATCTTCGAGGAGCTACGGGCGGGCTGGGCCGAGAAACTGGGGGAGGAGCGGCTCCGCGCGCTGGAGGCCGACCTGCGCGCGGTCACCCCGCAGGAGGTGTTCCGCCTCGACGTCCCCGGCTGGTTCGGCTGACTTCCACCCTCGATCGGGCTGAAGGACGGGCAGGTCGGTGCGTACATGGATCGGGAGAACGTGCGGGCCATCGCCGACATCGAGGCCCTGCCCGCCGCCCGCTGAGGCGAGACCTCTGGAGCTTCGAAGCGGGCGGCCCCCTCACGGCCTCAGTTGGCGAATCCGAAAATCGCCGCGAGCATCCCGCGTACGTCGACGAGCTTGGGCTCGGGAATGTCGCCGACCTTCTCTTTCAACCGGCCGGCGTGGACGGTCGTGATCCGGTCGATCATCGCGGCGCGGCCGCCGCCCACGTCGACCGAGAAGGCCGTGAGCGCGCCCGCCATGTCGGCGGCTTCGACGTACGCGGTCAGCACGTTGTCGCCGTACAACGTGTGGTAGAAGTCGCCGGACACGATGAGCCTGACCTCCTCGCGGTCGGCCAGCCGTACGGTCCAGAGCTCCCCGAAGCGGTGGGTCACGCCGCGGCCCCGCCCTGCTTGTCCTTCAGCGCGAGGCGCATGTCGTCGGCCATCGCGGCCTCGTCGGCCTCCTGTCCGGCGGTCGCCGGGGAGCCGTAGAACGCGGCGCGCGTCATCTGGTCGTGGTGTGCCGTGATCTCGCGGAGCAGCCCGCGCTCGATGACGGCGGACAGGCTGAGGCCGTTCGCCTCCGCGTGGGCTCGTGCCTTCTCGAGGATCCACGGCGCGATGCTGATCGACGTCTTCTCCTTGGCCATGCCTTGACTATAGGTGCCTGGCAATACCAGCGGTAGGAACCGAAGTATTAACCCCTTTTGGTATGGCTCGCAGGGTACGGATTCTCGAAGTTCGGTGGCCCGTGGCATGTCGGGCAACGGCACCCGACAAGCTCTGCCGCCGGTGGCGTCGGTCTTGTGGAGCCGGTAACGCACGCCGCCTCGGGCGGCGGGACTCGCCGCGAAGGCCGTCACCGGCACGGGCCGCGCTTCGCTGCACATGATCGACGTGGCGTTCCGGCGCGACGGAGGGGGTCGATCGTCCACTGTCCTGATCGCGGATCGTGCGCCGGAAGCGTCACCGTCTGTCCCAAAATGCGTTGGCGTCGCAGTCCTCGAGCTGGCTAGCGTTGGCTTCCGTCATGCGTGGGAGGACGTGCCCTGTCTACGCCTGTGAGTCAACAGATTGGAGATGCGGGATGACTGCTCAGCTCGTGGCGCTCTGCTTCGATGCGAATGACCCGCTCCGTCTCGCCCGCTTCTGGGCCGGAGTCCTGGGCTGGGAGATGGTGAACGACCCCCACGACGGCATCACGCTCCTGCCGAGCGATGACACCGGGTTCCGGATCCGATTTCTTCCGACCCAGGAGAAGAAGACCGGCCCGAACCAGATGCACTTCGATCTGACGAGCACGTCCCTCGAAAACCAGCAGCAGACGGTGGCGAGGTCGCTCGAACTCGGCGCGCGGCACATCGACATCGGGCAACTCCCGGAAGAGGATCATGTGGTGCTCGCCGACCCCGAAGGCAACGAGTTCTGCGTCATCGGGCCGGACAACAAGTTCCTCGCTGACTGCGGATTCATCGGAGCGCTCTCGTGCGACGGTTCGCAGGAGGTCGGGTACTTCTGGAGCGAGGCGCTGGGGTGGCCGTTGGTCTGGGACCAGGACCAGGAGACCGCCATCCGCTCGCCGCACGGCGGCCCGAAGATCACGTGGGGCGGTCCGCCAGTGGCGCCGAAGACCGGGAAGAACAGACTGCACTTCGACCTCGCTCCACCTACGGACGATGATCGGCAAACGCAGGTCGACCGTCTCATCTCCCTCGGAGCGACTCCAATCGACATCGGCCAGGGCGAGGTCGGTCAGGTAGTGATGGCCGATCCCGATGGCAACGAGTTCTGCGTGTCGACCTCCCGATAGCGTGACCGGACCTGGGGTGAGGCGCCTCCAATCCACCCCGCGGCACGATGTGATGCCGGAGGTGCCCCATCCTGAAGGCGGCGCGTCGCCGCCCGCCGCCCGGAAACCGCCTAGATTGCGATCATGAGCGCGGAGTGCCGTCCAGGGACCGATGTCGGTGGACCGGTAGCACAGGGGTGTCCCGGCCCACCGGGACCGCACGGCTCGCCCGGGTCCGGGATCGAGGTTCCGGCCGCCCTGGCCGCCTCCCACGACAGGTATCGCGGCGCGGAGGGCCGTGCCTGGATCGCCGCGCTGCCGGATCTGGCCGCCGACTTCATGGATCGATGGCAGTTGCGCGCCGACGGTCCGCCCTCGCACGGAGCCGTGGCACTCGTGCTGCCGGTCGTCCGCGCGGACGGCGCCCCGGCGGCCCTCAAGCTCCAGCCCGTCGACGAGGAGACCCGTGGCGAGCCGGTCGCCCTGCGTGCCTGGGATGGGGACGGGGCGGTCCGGCTCATGCACGACGCGACCGAATCGGGGGCGATGCTGCTGGAACGGCTGGACGCGTCCCGACCGCTCTCGACCGTCCACGACGACATGGCCGCCGTCCGGATCCTGTCCGAACTCCTGGCGCGGTTGGTCGCCCTTCCCGCGCCGGAGGGGCTGCGGCGCCTGGCGGATGTCGCCGCCGCGATGCTCGAACAGCTCCCGTGGGCCCTCGCCCGCCTGCCCGACCCTTCCGACCGTCGCCTGCTCGACACCTGCGCGGGCGCCGTACGGGACCTGCTCGGGGAGGCCGGCGACCGGCTCCTGCACTGGGACCTGCACTACGACAACGTCCTGGCTCCTCGCCCGTCGTCATCCGCGCGGGAGCCGTGGCTGGCGATCGACCCCAAACCGCTCGCCGGTGACCCGGGGTTCGAACTGCTCCCCGCACTGGGTGACCGATGGGACGAGATCGTCGCCAGTGGCGATGTGGCCCGTGCCGTACGGCGCCGCTTCGACCTGATGACGGAGATTCTCGGCCTGGACCGGCGACGCGCGACGGGATGGACGCTCGGCCGCGTGTTGCAGAACGCGCTCTGGGACGTCGAGGACGGCGAGACCGCTGTCGCACCGGAGCAGAAGACGATCGCCGGGGTGCTGCTCGACGGCCCCCGGTCACCGTAGTCCCCGCCGCGCGCCCGGGACCGAGCGCCCGCCAACGGCTTCACCCGACGCGCAGCGAGGCGCAGCGCGGATCCCGGTGACAGGAGCCCGGCGTTCGGGCGGCGGCTCGGCGGCGATGGTCAGGTGACCGGTTCCGTCTCGGGTACGCGGGCGATCTCCTGAAATGCGGTGATCTTCAGGACGACCGCGATGGCGAGCGCGCCCGCGACCAGCGCCAGCACGACATGAGCGGCGAGAACCGCGGGGGCGAGGACATCCTTGCTCACCAGAGTGATGGAGCCGAGCGGCTTTCCGCTGGACATGACGCGGGCCGCCGCTCCTCCGGCCGCGTTCATCGCCAGGTAGGCGAGCCACCACGTCCGGACGAGAGCCGGCCGGCGGGCCGTACGGAGGTCGCCGCCGAAGCCGCGCGGACCGTGGCCCGGCCTCGATGCGACCCAGATGTCGTCGATGATCCCTTTGGGGACGAACAGGTTGGCGACGGGCAGGAACCAGCCCGCCACCATGAACAGCGCGGCGTACCGGTGGAAGCACTCCGGGGAGATGGCGTACGCGTTGGCGCGGGCGCGCGACAGCCAGCCGAGGACGGCGATCCCCGCCGGGACATGGGCGAGCGTGTACAGACCGATCAGAAGCCAGGACCGCCGGTCGTGGGGCTCGCCGCCGACGAGGTAGGCCGTGGACATCCCGGCGGACGCGACGGCCGACACTGCGAGCAGGACGACGGCCGTGGTTCCCAAGGCGCGGATCGGGCGCAGGGAGCGTACGGGCACCCAGCACACATTCATACGGGGTCCTTCGGGGGAAAGATCACGAAAGATCGAGTCGCGCCAGTATGCCGGATCTTCGGCCTCGTCTGCCCTTCGTGCTTCACGCCGGGAGCGGGAGTTCGCGGCGCGGGCCGAGGTGGTCGACGGCCGGGTACGTCGAGTGGTGAGGACGCCGCGAGTGGGCGGTCCGGCCTTCCACCGGCGGCGCCGGTCAGCGAGGTGGCAGGACCGGCTCCGCGTCGGGAAGCGGCGGCCCCGGCTCGCCGTACGCCCGGCGGGAGGCCGGTAGGTCCCGGGAGCGGCGGATCGGGGAGAAGAGCAGGATCAACGCGGCGGCCGGGACCCCGGCGGTCATGATCCACATGGTCGGGCGAACACCGAGCACGGCGCCCAGTCCTCCGGCGAGCAGAGCTCCCAGCGGGATCGTTCCGTAGTTGAGGAAGGAGATGCTCGCCGTCAGGCGACCGAGGAGCTCCGGCGGGCAGTAACGCTGCTGGAAGCTCGCCTTGATCACATTGCCGGCCACCACGCCCGCCGAGACGCAGAATCCGCCGATCACATAGAGCGAAAGCCCGGCTCCGGCGAAGGAGAGCGGGATGAGCAGCGCGAACACCGCGAGCCCGAGTTCGAACACCAGCGTCGCCCGGGCGGTACCGATCCGCTCGGCGATCCCGCGCGCCACGAGGGCCCCCGCGACGCCACCGCTGCTGGTGGCGGCGATGAGTCCGCCGATCGCGCCGGGAGCCAGGCCGACGCTCTCGGCGAGGAAGACGACCTGGATCGACTGGTAGCCCACGAGGGCCAGGTTGGAGGCGGATCCGAAGAGCGTCAGCGTACGAAGCCAGGGATCGCGGACGACCAGCCGCAGGCCGTCCCCGACGTCGCCGAGCAGCGCCCTGGAACGGAGTCCGATCCTGTCGGCGGGTGGTTCCCGGTGCCGGATGCCCGTCAGGCACAGGACGGAGACGAGGAACGTCCCCGCGTTGACGAGCATCCCGTTCACCGCACCCGCCACCTGTGCGACCAGGCCCGCGGCTCCGAGCCCGGCGATCTGTGCGGCTGACGCGCTGCCGTGCAGCTTGGCGTTGCCCTCGGGTTGGTCGCCGGGGTCGAGAATGCCGGGGAGGTAGGCGGTGTAGGCGGTCTGGAAGAACACCGCGGCCGCGCCTGCCAGCAGCGCCACGACCAGCAGCAGGCTCACGTTCAGATGGCCGGTCCATCCGGCCACCGGAACGGCGGCGAACAGCACGAGGGATACCGCGGCGGCGGCCAGCATGATCGGCTTGCGGCGCGTCCGATCCACCCAGACGCCGACGGGGAGGCCGATGACCAGCCAGGGCAGCCAGGCGGAGGCGCTCAGCAGGCCGACCTCGAACGCACCGGCGTGCAACGTGGAGACGGCGATCAGCGGCATGGTCAGGTGCGTGACCGAGGCGCCGAACTTGCCCGAGGTCTCACCGCACCACAGCAGCCGGAAGTCGCGGTGGCGGCGCAGGAGGCCACCGCCGCGCGTGTCGCGACTCATGCGCCGCCCCGCCTCCCGCGAGGGAACGACTGGATCTGCACGATGATCGGCAGCGCGCCCGGGGCGGGTTCGGCGTCCTGCGGAAGGGTGTGGCGGGCGATGACCGCCATCAGTTCGGCGTTGAGCGCCTTGAGCTGGGCGGGTGTCATCCGCAGGTCTCGCCAGTCGGAGATGGTGTCGGCTCGCTGCCAGTCGTCGTCCCAGTCCTCGTTCAGATAGTTCACGACCCGGTTGAAGTACTGCTGCACCAGCTCGTGCATATAGACCGAGAGGGCGCCCCTGGCGTCGGGATCGTCGCGGAAGTCGGCCGTTGAAAGGATCTTGGGTTCGTCGACCACCCGCCACCAGCGCTCACGCTTGGTTCCGCGCCCCACCTCCTCCTCGATGAAGCCGTGCTGGGCGAGGTGCCGCAGGTGCCAGCTGACCGTGCCGGTGTTCTCGCCGAGACGCGCGGCGAGCCCCGTGGCGGTGGCGGGGCCGTCCATCGTCAGCAGCTCGAGGATGCTCATCCGCAGAGGGTGAGCCAGCCCGCGCAGGCTTCGGGAGTCGAGCCGCCGCCTGGGCTTGGTGGGAGGCAGGCCATGTTCGGACTCGTGGGTCATCCCGGCACCCTACATCTTGCAGCGTGTCCTCTGCATAGTGTCCTCTGCGAAGGACTCTCTGCATCTTTTGCGCTGCGTCGGCGAGGGCCGGGCAGGTGATCGTGGGTTATGCCAACAAACTTGCTAGACTCGCGAGATGGTGGACGAGACGGCCGACAGCGCCGCCCCCACGCGGTTGATGACCACGCCGAGCTGGCTGATCACGCAGACCGCGACACATGCCCATCGTTTTGTCTCCGAAGGGCTCGCCGCCGTGGACGCGCGCGCCTACCACTACCGGCTGCTGGCCGCGCTGGAGGAGTTCGGGCCGGCCAGCCAGGCGGCGCTGGGCCGCCGGTGCGGTGTCGACCGCAGCGACATGGTCGCGATGATCAATGAGCTCGCCGACAGGAGACTGCTCGAACGCGCTCCCGACCCCAGCGACCGGCGCAGGAACATCATCACGATCACTCCGGCCGGGGTGCGGCAGCTCCGGCGGCTCGACGACGTGCTGGCCGAGGTCCAGGACGTCCTGCTGGCTCCGCTCGCCGCCGAGGAGCGGGACCAACTGGCCGGCCTGCTCGCCCGGGTCCTGCGCCACCACCAGTAGGGACGGCCCCGCCCGACGCCGCCGAAGCGACCCACCCACGACGCCGCCGGGCCCGACCTCGCGGCGCCGGAGAGGGCGTTATACGACAGAACCGTACGAGGGCTTGCCCGCCCACTCGTAGGTCACGTACACGACGCCGGCGTCGGTGACGGTCGACCCGGTGAGCTTCAGCCCGGCCGGAGCGGTCCCCTCGGCGAACAGCCGCTTTCCCTGGCCGAGGACGACGGGGAAGGTCAGCAGACGGTACTCGTCGACCAGTTCGGCCTTCTGCAACGAATGAATGAGGTCGCTGCTGCCCTGGACGAGGATCTCGCCGTCGGTGCTCCGCTTGAGATCGGCGACCGTCTGGGCCGCCTCGCCCACCAGGACCTGAGTGTTGCGCCACTCGGCGTTCATCGGCGTCCTGGTGGTGACGTACTTCGGCATGCTGTTGATCTTGGCGCCGCCCTCCTCGTCGGGCACGCCGGGCCAGTGCGAAGCGAGGATCTCGTACGACCTGCGCCCCAGAAGCATGCCGTCCGCGCGGTCGAACTGCTCGCCCATGATGCGGCCGAACCCCTCGTCCACGTGCGGGGGAAGCCATCCGCTGTGCGGGAAGTCGTTGGAATCGTCCTCGCCGGGCCCGCCGGGAGCCTGCATGACACCGTCCAACGACACGAAGGTCGAAACCACCAGTCTGCTCGCCATCTGCCGTTCCTTCTCTCGCGTTGGGGGAAGAGCGGATCCGTCCGGCCCCGCTGTGTTCACGTTCCTTCAGCCTGGCGGAGCCCGCTTACGGATTCCTTAAGGTCTCCTTCGATACGGGCGGCCGATACGGATGGCTTGATACGGATGGCTTGATACGGATGGCGAGCAGCGTCCACGCACCGAGGGGACGCACGGGATTCCAGACGTCCTCTCGCGCGACGTCCTCGCCCCTAAACCGGCGCCTTCACGTCCGCGCGGGCGCGCAGCCAGGCGGCCTCGCGCAGCAGCCGCAGGCCGTTGAGGCCCACGATCACGGTCGAGCCCTCGTGTCCGAGGACGCCGAGCGGCAGCGGCAGGGTGCCGGCCAGATCCCAGATCACCAGGCCCGAGATGAACACCGACGCGATCACCAGGTTCTGCACGACCAGCCGCCTGGCCCGCCGGGACAGCGCGACGACGGTGGGGATGGTGATCAGCTCGTCGCGCACGAGCACGGCGTCGGCCGTCTCGAGGGCGAGATCGGACCCGGCCCGGCCCATCGCGACTCCCGTGTGCGCGGCGGCGAGCGCGGGCGCGTCGTTGACGCCGTCGCCGACCACCAGCACCTTGCGGCCGGTCGACTGCAGGTCACGGACGACGGCCACCTTGTCCTGGGGGAGCAGCCCGGCGCGGACGTCGGCGATGCCCGCCTCGCTCGCCAGGCGCTCCGCCGCACGCGGGTTGTCGCCGGTGATCAGGACCGGGGACGTTCCGGTCAGTGAGGCCAGCGCGGTCACGGTCGCGGCCGCCTCGGGGCGCGCCTGGTCGGCGATGCCGATCACTCCGGCGGGGCTGCCGTCGACCTCCACCAGCACCGCGGTGCGTCCCTCCGTCTCCAGTTCGGCGACCAGGGCCGCGGCGTCCGGGCTGCGGGTCTGGTCCAGCATCCGGATCGGGCTGCCGACCGCGACCTTGCGACCCCGCACGGTGGCGGTCACCCCGGTGCCGGGTGTGGAGGTGAAATCCTCCGCCACGGGCACGCCGACACCGCGGGCGCGGGCGGCGTCGACGACCGCGCGGGCCAACGGGTGCTCGCTGGGGTGCTCGGCCGCCGAGGCGAGGGCGAGCAGGCCGTTGTCGTCCAGGCCGGATCCGCGCAGCACCCGCACCTCCGTGACGTACGGGGTGCCCTCGGTCAGCGTGCCGGTCTTGTCCAGCGCGGCCGCGTCCACCTGTCCGAGGCGTTCCATCACGGCGGCGGACTTGACCAGCACGCCGTGCCGTCCCGCGTTGGCGATGGCGGACAGCAGCGGCGGCATGGTGGCCAGGACGACCGCGCAGGGTGAGGCGACGATCATGAAGGTCATGGCGCGCAGCAGGGCCCCGGTGAGGTCGGCGCCCAGGGCCAGCGGCACGGCGAAGACGGCGAGGGTGGCGACGACGATCCCGGCGGAGTAGCGCCGCTCGACCTTCTCGATGAAGAGTTGCGTCCTGGCCTTGGTCCTGGACGCCTCCTCGACCATGGCCACGATCCGGGCGATGACCGACTCGGAGGCGTCCCGGTCCACCCGCACGCGCATGGCGCCGGTGCCGTTCACGGTGCCGGCGAAGACCTCGTCGCCGACCTCCTTGACCACCGGCAGCGGCTCGCCCGTGATGGTGGCCTGGTCCACCTCGCCGGCTCCGGACAACACGCGGCCGTCGGCGCCCACCCGCTCGCCGGGCCGGATCAGGATCACGTCGCCGACCGCCAGATCGGTCGTGGGGACGACCTCCTCGCGGCCGTCGGCGAGTAGCCGGGTGGCGGTGGCCGGCGCGAGGTCGAGCAGGCCGCGCACCGAGTCCGCGGTGCGGGCGGTGGCCAGCGCCTCCAGCGCGCCGGAGGTGGCGAAGATGACGATGAGCAGGCCGCCGTCCATGACCTGCCCGATGCAGGCCGCTCCGATCGCCGCCACGATCATCAGCAGGTCCACGTCCAGGGTCTTGTCACGCAGCGCCAGCAGCCCGGACCTGGCGGGCTCCCAGCCCCCGGCGATGTAGGCCAGGCCGTACAGCGGGCCCCATGCCCACGCGGGCGCGCCCAGCAGCTGCAGGGGCAGCGCGAGCAGGAAGAACACCGTCGCGGCGGCGGCCCAGCGGGCCTCCGGCAGCGCGAAGACGCGCGTTCTGCGTCTGGGCGTGTCGCGCGCGCCGGGCGCTGTGTTCACAGCGGAAGACATGGTGGAGGGCCCCTTCGTACGGGCGGGGGTGTGCCGACCCCATCCACCATACAGGAATACATGAACACCCTTTCATCTATCCCGGGTAGACTGTCCGCCATGGGCCACAAGACCGTCCCCGTCACGCGAACCGCCGTTCCCCGTGCCCGCCTGGACGCGGCCAGCGCACCGAAGGTGGCGGCCACACTGCAGGCCCTCGCCACCCCGTCCCGCCTGCTGATCCTGGCCCGGTTGCGAGAGGGGTCCCTGCCCGCGACCGAGCTGGCCACGGCGGTCGGGATGGAGCAGTCCGCCTGCTCCCACCAGCTTCGCCTGCTGCGCAACCTCGGCCTCGTGGTGGGGGAGCGGCGTGGCCGGTCGGTGGTCTACGGGCTGTACGACCACCACGTCGCCGAGCTCCTCGACCAGGCTCTCTACCACGTCGAGCATCTCCAGCTCGGCCTCAGCGAGACCCCCGAGCGGGACGTCGATGAGGACATGGACCAGGACGTCGCGCAGGTCGCGGGCGCCTCGGCCCTTGAGTAGCAACTCGGACGGCCAACGGCGTCAGCGAGGAGAGCGGGGCACGGTTACCGCCGCCCGGCGTTCTCTCGGGCGTCAGGGGAGGGTCAGGATGACCGGTCCGTCGTCGGTGACGATCCGGCCCCGCCCTCGTGCATGATCTGGAGGGCCGGCTCGTCGAGTGAAGTCGGCCCGGTTTGGTGGACTCATGACCTCTGGGTAGCCCCGGTTCCCGGAAGGAGTCCACTGTGCCGAACAACTGTCCGCCGGAGTCCCGCCGGCAGATGGTGGAGCCGATGCGCGCGGCCGGCCGGTGTCTCCCGGCGTAAGGGCCGCCGCACGATGATCGCGGATAGCGGGCTGTGGCCGCGTCCGACCTGGTGAAGCGGACGTTCGAAGCGGACGAGCCGAACCGGATCCGGACGGCCGACATCACGTACGTGCCGACATCACGTACGTGCCGACCTGGCAGGGGTTCGTCTATATCGCTGTGGTCCTGGACGTATCCTCCAGGCGGATCGTCGGCTGGGCGATGGCCGACCATATGCGACTGAGCTGGTGACCGACGCCCTGGCGCCGGAGTGATCCATCACAGCGATCCGGGCGGTCGGCCCAGTACGCCTCGATCGCCTTCGGCCGGCGGTGCGAGCAGGCAGGAGTTCGCCTCTCGACGGGCAGGACCCGGCGCGTCGTGATCACGCAGGTCACACATGGTTGCCATGAATCATTGTAACGAATACAGTGTTTCGCCATCAGCGGGAGGGGTCCGATGAAGGAACAGGCCGATAGTGATCTGCTCGCCGACGCGCCCGGCGTCCATGGGGTCTCGCGCGGCTTCTCCATGCCCGGCGTCCAGTTCGATGTCGCCTCCCATGCGCTGTGCTCGTGCGTCGACCGGATCGACTCCATCGCCATCGGCGACGATCCCGGAGCGCCGCATGGGGATCTCGGTTCAGGCCGGCGCGACGCCGGCGTCCCGTATGGCGGCCCTGGGCGGTGGAGGCTCGGCCACGGAGGCTCGGCCACGGAGGGGGAGGGGTGCGGGTCGGGCGGTTCGTTGAGTGCGCGTGGGTCATGGTGCGGCCTCGCGTGCCCGAGATTCGTGTCACGAATCGTTACACCGTCGAAACATCAGTATCTACATAATTCATAACATTCATTTAGTCCGGGCGTGTGCTCCGCGCCTGTGTTGAAGGACCACCATGAAACGAAGCATTGTTACCCTCGTCGGTGCCGTAGGTGCGAGCGTGCTCGCGCTGACCGGCTGCAGCGCGACCGACAATGGCGACGCAGCGTCGGACGGCGTCACCTACGCGCTCGCCGGCGACCCGGGCCAGCTCAACCCCATAAAGAACGCGACCGTGGCGGCCCAGAACCTCGCCGCGTTCGGCTACGAGTCTCTCGTGTCCTTCACGGCCGGCGCCGACCCGCAGGGACTGCTCGCCGACAAGTGGGAGGAGTCGACCACCGAGCTGCGCTTCACCCTCAAGGACGGCATCGTCTGCGCCGACGGATCCCCGCTGACCGCGAGCGACGTCAAGGCGAGCTTCGACTATGCCGGCCTCAAGGAGACCGGATCCCCGTACCGCGGCGTGTACTTCCCGGCCACCGGACTCAAGATCGACGCCGATGACGCGAGCCGCACTGTCACGTTCCACAGTGACACCCCGCAGAGCTTCCTGCTCGCGACGATCGGCCTCATGCCGGTCGTCTGCCACGCAGGCTCGGCCGACCCCGGCAAGCTCGACAAGGAGTGGATCGGCACCGGCCCGTACAAGCTCGCCGAGTCGTCGCCCGGCCAGAGCTACACGCTCAAGCTCCGCCCCGAGTACGCATGGGGCGCCGGTGGAGTGACCGCCAAGACGCAGGGACTGCCTGCCACCGTGACCGTCCAGGTCGTCGAGAGCGAGTCGACGATCGCCAACATGCTCCAGTCGGGTGAGGTGAACCTCGGGCTCATCGCCGGCGACGATCGCCAGCGGCTCGACTCGCTCGGCCTCAACAAGATCGACGTTCCGGCTCGCCCGGGCCTGGTGTTCTTCAACCAGGCCAAGGGTCGCGCGACCCACGACCTCGCCGTGCGCCAGGCGCTCGCCGGCGCCATCGACCGCGACGCGGTCGGCAAGGTGAGCACGGGCGGTCGCGGCACGCCGATGAAGAGCCTCACGACGTCGTACAGCAACGTCTGCAAGACGACCGACATCACTCCGGCGCTCACGGCGTTCGACAAGGATGCCGCGGCGGCCGCGCTCGACCAGGGCGGCTGGGTGAAGGGCGCGAACGGCACCCGGGAGAAGGACGGCAAGCCGCTGTCGCTCGTGCTGCTCTATCCCGCGAACTCCGACAAGTCGGCTGTCTCGGGTATCGAACTCATCCAGCAGCAGCTCGCCGAGATCGGGGTGAAGGCGACCCCGACGCCGTCGCCGTCGTACACCGACGTCATCTTCCAGGGCGGCGACTGGGACATGTTGTGGGCTCCCATCTCGACGACCCTGCCGAACACGTGGCAGGGCATCCTCTCGGGTGACTTCCCCCCGAAGGGCGGCAACTGGACGTACAACACCAACCAGGAGTTCTTCGACCTGACCGCCACGGCCCAGGGCCAGGCCGGCGAAAAGAGCTGCGACGGCTGGGAGGCCGCGCAGCGGTCGCTGGTCAAGGACCTCGAAGTGCTGCCGCTGTACGAGTCGACCGAGACCGCCTACGGCAACGGCGTCACGTTCAACCTGAACTCCAACACGCTCGTAGTGCCCACCAGCCTGCGCGTGTCGGAGTCGAAGTAGCCTGATGACGCCCTCGACATCCGTGTCCGGTAGCCGCCGCGGCGGCAACCGGTGGCTCGGCTTCCTTCTGCGCCGCACGGGGCGCATGCTCGTCGCGATGTGGGTGATCATCACCGTCGCGTTCCTCGTGCTGCGGATGGCGGGGGGCGACCCTGTCCGTTCCGCGCTCGGCGCGACCGCGGACGAGAGCGTGGTGCAGGCCCGACGGGAGATGCTCGGCCTGAACGATCCCCTCATCGTGCAGTACTTCGACTATCTCTCGGGCCTGTTCCGCGGCGATCTCGGTGTCTCGATCATCACGGGCCGCTCCGTCACCGAGCTCGTCTCGCACCGGCTGCCCGCGACGCTCGAGCTCGCCGGCATCGCCTTCCTCGTCGTGCTGCTCGTCGCCGTCCCGGTGGGTCTCGGCATCGCGATCATCACCCAGGGCAACGGCCGCCGCGGCGCCGAGGCGGTCTTCACGGGGATCACGGCCTTCATCGCCGCCATCCCCGAATACCTCCTGGGCGTGGTCCTCGTCATCGTCTTCGCCATCACGCTGCACGCGTTCCCCGTCGCCGGGCGCACAGGCCCGGCGTCGTACCTGCTGCCCGTGATCGCCCTCTCCGTGTCGGCGGCCGCGTCCATCTCACGCATCGCCCGTATCGAGGCTCTCCACACGCTCAAGGACGACTACGTGCGTACGGCGCGCTCGAAGCGGCTCCCCGCCTGGATGGTCTACTTCCGGCACGCCCTGCCGAACATGCTCACCGCGACGCTCACGATCGGCGGGACGCTGCTCGGGGCGATGATCGCGGGCAGCGTGCTGGTCGAGCAGGTGTTCAACTGGCCGGGGCTCGGAATGGCGTTCGTAGGAGCCATCACGACGAAGGACTACGGCATCGTCCAGGGCCTCGCGCTCGTGTACGCCGCGATCATCCTCGTCGTCAACCTGCTCGTCGACCTCGTGCTCTCCCTGCTCGACCGGCGTACCTCGCTCCTGGAGACCTCATGACGACCCGCCGTTCCGCACTGTCGCGGCAGCCGATGGCGATCATCGCCATGTGCATGCTCGGGGTGCTGGTCCTGCTCGCCGTGTTCGCTCCGGTCGTGTGGGGCGACGAGGCCGTGGCGGCGGATCCCGACTCCATCGCGCTGCCCCTGTCCGCTGAGCACCTGCTCGGCACCGACAAGCTCGGTCGCGACATCCTCCTCCGCACGCTCGTGGCCACCCGGCTTTCGCTCGTGATGGCCATCGCGGCGACACTCATCGGCGCGTGCATCGGCCTGCTGCTCGGGGCCCTGCCCGCGGTGCTGGGCGCTCGCGCCCAGCGTTGGTTCGCGAGCGTCGTCAGCACGTGGCTCGCGTTCCCGGTGCTCCTCGTGGCCATGCTCACGGTAGTCCTCCTCGGGCCGGGGGCCACGACCGCGGTCGTCGCCCTCGCGCTCACGATGACACCGTCGTTCGCGCGCCTCGCGCAGACGCTCTCCTCGCGCGTCGGCGGCTCCGAGTTCCTTGCCGCCGCGCGCATGCTCGGTGTCTCTCGGAGGCGCCAGTTCACGCGGTACGTGCTTCCGAACATCGCCGAGCCCGTCATCGTCAACGTGACCACCTCGATCGGAGGTGGCCTGCTCGCGCTGTCCAGCCTGAGCTTCCTCGGCGTCGGCGTGCAGCCGCCGGACTTCGACTGGGGACGGCTGCTCAGCGAGGGATTCGGTGAGGTGTACAACTCGCCCGTCGCCGCCATCGGCCCCGGTGTCGCCGTCGTGTTCGCCGGCCTCGCGTTCAGCATGCTCGGTGAGTCGCTCGCCGCGCAGTTGCGCAACCGTGAGCACGGGAAGGCGTTGTCGCCTCGCCGGCTCGGCCCGGCACCGGTCGCCGAGCGACCGGCGGAGACGCCGTCCGCGACCGCGACCGACCGTGCGGAGACGATCGTCCCGCTTCTCGAGGTCGACGGGCTCTCGGTCTCCTTTCCCGGACCGGACGGCTGGATTCGCCCCGTCCAAGATGTCTCCTTCCGCATCGCCCCGGGCGAGATCGTGGGCGTGGTCGGCGAGTCCGGCAGCGGCAAGAGCGTCACCATGATGTCGGTCGCGCAGCTCGCCCCGGCGGGTGCGGCCGTGACCGCCCGACGGCTCCGTTTCGACGGTGAGGACCTGACCGGCCTCACGCCCGCGGCTGCGGGCAAGGTGCTCGGGACCCGCGTCGGCGTGGTCTTCCAGGACTCCCTCACGGCGCTCAATCCCGCCCTGCGCGTCGGTACCCAGCTCGCCGAGATCCCGCGCGTCCATGGCGCCGTCGGCCGTGGACAGGCGCATGAGATGGCGGTCCGAGCGCTCGACGACGTGCAGATCCCCGATGCCGCGCACCGCGCTCAGCAGTTCCCGCACGAGTTCTCAGGAGGCATGCGCCAGCGTGCGCTCATCGCGATGTCGCAGATCGGCTCGCCGTCGCTCATCATCGCCGACGAGCCCACCACGGCGCTCGACGTGACCGTCCAACGGCGTGTGCTCGCGCTTCTCCGTCGCGAGTGCGCCGAGTCGGGCACGGCCGCCATCGTCGTGTCGCACGATGTCGCCGTCCTGGCCGAGCTCTGCCAGCGGATTCTCGTGATGTACGCCGGCCGCATCGTCGAGGACGTCGACATCGCCCTCCTCGCGACCCCGGAGCGGCTTGCGCATCCCTACACAAGGGCGCTCACCGCATCGCTTCCCGACCTCGACACCGACCGAACGACGCCGCTGGTGACGATCCCCGGCGAGCCGCCGGACCTGTCGCGTCCCATAACGGGGTGCGCCTTCGCCGCCCGCTGCGCGTTCGCGACCGAGCTCTGCCGGACCGAGACCCCCGTCCCTGTTCCGCACCGCCACGGCGGCCGGGTCGCGTGCTGGCATCCGCAAGACGCGATCGCACCTGACACGACACCTGGACGCGAGGAGGTAGGAGCCTGATGGCCGAACTCGTCATCGAGGACTTGGTCGTGACCTTCGGTCACCGTCAACGCGCCTTCAACGCCGTCGACGGGGTTTCACTGACCGTACCGCACGGTACGATCGTGGGCCTGGTCGGGGAGTCGGGGTCGGGCAAGTCCACCGTCGCACGCACGGTCGCCGGGCTGCAGCGCGCGACATCCGGGCGCATCACGCTCGACGGCGACGACCTTCTGCATACGCGCGGCGTGGACCGTCGTCGCCGTGCGCAAGGCGTGCAGATGATCTTCCAGGATCCCTACTCGTCGCTGAACCCGCGTATGACCGTCGGCGAGACGATCGAGGAGGCCCTGACCACGCACCGCGACCTCGACGCGAAGCAGCGGGCCGCGTCCGTCCGCGAACTGCTCGAGCTCGTGCGGCTGAAGCCGGCGGTCGCAGGCCAGTACCCGTCGCAGATATCGGGCGGGATGCGACAGCGTGTGGCCATCGCGCGGTGCCTCGCCGTGCGTCCGCGGCTCATCGTCGCCGACGAGATCACTTCGGCGCTCGACGCCTCGGTCCAGGGCGCGGTGCTCAATCTCATCCGCGACCTGCAGCGTGAGCTCGAACTTTCGATGATCTTCATCACCCACAACCTCGCCGCCGTCCGCTATATCGCCGATACCACCGCGGTGATGAGCCGCGGACGCGTGGTCGAGTACGGCGACGCGGAGGAGATCGTCGCGAATCCGCGCCATCCCTACACCCAGGCGCTCGTGTCGGCGATCCCGCGCATCGAGAACGCGGGCACCGACCACCTGCTCCGACTCGCCGATGAGGACGGTCTGCGTTGATGCACGAGGACGCCCGCCGGATCCTGCCCGAGCTCATCCGCCTGCGCCGCGGGCTCCACGCGGACCCCGAGCTCGGTCTGCGGTTGCCAAGGACCCAGGAGCGGATCATCACCGCGCTGGCGGACCTCGACCTCGAGGTCACGCTCGGCGAGGAGCTGGATTCGGTCGTGGCGGTGCTACGGGGCGGCCGTCCCGGACCGGTGGTGCTGCTGCGTGCCGACATGGACGCGTTGCCCATGCGTGAGGAGGTCGACCTGCCCTATCGCGCGCGTGGAGACGCGATGCACGCGTGCGGACACGACCTCCACGTGGCCGGACTCGTCGGTGCCGCGATGCTCCTGCACACGCAGCGCGAAAAGCTCGCCGGCGACGTCGTGTTCATGTTCCAGCCCGGCGAGGAGCTCGGCGACGGCGCTGCTCGCATGATCGCCGAGGGGGTGCTCGACGCCGCGGGGGCGCGCCCCACCGCGGCCTACGGCATCCACGTGGTACCAGGCGAGTTCGGCGTCTTCTCGACGCGTCCCGGGCCGCTCATGGCCGGATGCGCCGAGCTGGATGTCGTCGTCCGGGGTCGAGGCGGCCACGCTTCCGCCCCGCACCTCACGGTCGATCCCGTGCCCGCCGTCGCCGAGCTCGTCCAGGCACTCCAGACGTTCGTGACGCGTCGGTTCGACGTCTTCGACCCTGTGGTCCTCACCACGACGCAACTGCAGGCGGGCGGAGTGGCCCGCAACATCATTACGGATGAGGCCAAGCTCGGCGCGACGATCCGCATGCTGTCCGCGGATGTGCTCGACCGGCTGCAGGCCGAGCTTCCCGGGCTGGTCAGGGGTGTCGCCGCGGCCCACGGGTGCGACACCGACGTCGAGGTACGCGTGGTGTGCCCCCCGACGGTCAACGACCCCGCCCTCGCAACCGACGCGTTGGCCACGCTGTCGGCGACCTTCGGCGACGAGCGCGTCCGCGTCTCACCCGCTCCCGTCATGGGATCGGAGGATTTCAGCCAGGTCCTCCGCGAAGTGCCCGGGGTCTTCGTCTTCCTCCGCGCGACGCCGCGCGACATCGATCACGAGACGGCCGCGCCGAACCATTCGCCGCACGTCGTCTTCGACGACGCCGTACTCGCCGACCAGGCCGTCGCGCTCGCGTCGCTGGCGATCCGGCACCTCGGCTGACTGTGCGGACTGTGAGGACGGCGTCGGTGGCCTGACGCAGGCGATCCGCGAGCCGTGCGGTGCTCATGCCCCGCGCGGCTCGCTCCGCCTCGCTCGCCGAACCGTCAGGAGGGGTCGACCGGCTTGTGAGCGGTCGATCGGGCGTAGAAGGCCGCGAGGTCGGCCTTCATCCGCGCTACGACGACCTCGTCGACGAACGTCATGTGGCCCGATTCGTAGAAGCGGAACTCGATGTTCCCGCGCAGATGCGGGGCGAGATACAGCTTGGCGATGTCGACTTCGGCGCCGAAGAACGGAGTCGCGAGGTCGTAGATGCCGCCCATCACCGCGACCCGCAGGTTCGGGTTGCGGCGCATCGCCGCCGAGAGGTCGAGGCTCACGACGGGCACCGGCATCGGTTCGTCGACGCCGGGGGCCTTGTGGTGCCAGTCCCACGCACGCGAGATGACCATGTTGTACAGGTGGCGGTAGTGCAGATCGCTCGTGTAGCCGAGATCGCCGGCGAGGTGCTCCCGGAACGCCGAGAGGTGCGCGCTGTTCACGCCGGCCGTCGCCGCGTCGTCGGTCGCGGGATCGTGCGAGCCGGTGCCGACCACGTACTGGTGATCGGCGACGAATCGAGTGTCGAAGCGGCCGACGACCCGGCCCTTGTCGGCGAGGAGGGCGTAGCGGAACGGCTCCATGCCGACGCGGAACCGACGCTGGCGCACGAGGTCGGCATCGAGGCCGGTGAACGCGCTGAACCGCTCGGCGACCGCCTGCTCACGATCGGCGGGGAGCCGGTCGCCGAGCTGGAGCGCCGTCGCGTACTCGCCCTGTGCGAACTCGCGCGCCTGATCCAGTACCTGCTCGATGCTCGTCGCGTCGATGCGGGACCGGCCGTGGTACCAAGCGGTCGCGGCGAACGAAGGCAGGAGGTTGATGTGCTCCTGGTCGAGACCGAGGTGGTTCTCCGCCCAGTTGAGCATGGTCGAGAGCAGCACGACGCCGTTGAAGTCGAGCCCCTGGTTCTGCAGCCGATGCACGAGCGCGGCCGCTCGCGTCGTGCCGTACGACTCGCCGAAGAGGAAACGGGGCGCGTTCCAGTTGTTCGTCAGGGTGAGGTAGCGGGTGATCGCGCGGGCGAACGCGTCGACGTCCTGGTCGACGCCCCAGACCTCCGCGGCCGACGTGTCGCCGAGCAGGCGCGAATAGCCGGTGCCGGGGGCGTCGAGGAAGACGAGATCGCTGTGCTCGAGCAGGCTGTGCGGGTTGTCGCCGACGGTGTACGGCGGGGGCGGGGTCGCCGCCGGCGTCGCGGTCGGTGTGCGCTTCGGCCCGAACCCGCCGATGTTGAGCCACAGGCTCGCCGAGCCGGGTCCACCGTTGAAGAGGAAGGTGATCGGTCGCCTCGGGGCGCCTTCCTCCTGGAGGGCGGAGTACGCGACGTAGAACATGCTCGTCCTCGGGCGCCCCTGGTCGTCCTGGACGACGACGGTTCCCGCGGCCGCGGTGTACTCGAGCGTGCGCTCGCCGAATCGGATCGTGTGCCGGGTCTCGACGCGTTCCTCCGCGTCGACTGCGGCTGCGGGATCGGTCATCCTGCTCCAATCAATACATACGATTATTGCGAATAGCCTAGCGGAATGTTCCGTGATGGCCCGTTCACGCGATGTGTGGGGCTACGTCGTCTTCGGGTCCCGACTGCTGTTGACAGTGGTAACTCCCGTTTCATATCATCTTAAATGATTATAACTATTTATGTGATGGCTTCGCGAGGACCACGACATGCCCCAGCACTACACGAGCCGGCACTCCGCGGTGATCCGTGACGCCCGCGTTGAATTCACGGCGGAGGTGCGGCGCATCTCGATCGCCGACGAGTCGGAGCGCACGCTCGGCGACGCGTGGACATTCGCGTACATCCGGGACCCGGCAGAGGTGGAGCGCCCGGTGCTCTTCCTCTTCAATGGCGGGCCGGGCTGTGCCTCTGTGTGGCTCCACCTTGGTGGACTCGGCCCCTGGCGCGCCGCGGTGCCCCACGAGCTCGACGTCGCACCCGTCGTGCGCGACGCGCTGGCACCGAGCCCCGACGCCCTCATCGACACCGCCGACCTGGTGTTCGTCGACCCGATCGGCACCGGCTTCGGCCGACTCGCTGACGGCGTCGAACCCGCCGCGATCTCGAGCGTCGACCGCGACGCCGCGATCACCGCGCAGATCGTACGGTCGTGGCTGGAGCGCCACAACCGGCTCGAATCACCGGTCTACCTGCTCGGCGAGAGCTACGGCACGATCAGAGCCGCACTCACCGCCACAGCCCTTCTCGCCGCTGATGAGCCGGTCGCGGTTTCCGGCGTCGCCATGCTCGGCCAGTGCGTGAACGCGCAGGAGACCACACAACGTCCGGGCAACCCCGTCGGGTTCGTCGCCGCCCTCCCGCTGCTCGCCGCCACCGCGTGGTACCACGGGAAGAGCGCCCACGGCGCGCTCGCCCTGGATGAGGTGGTGCGCCGGGCGCACGCGTTCGCCGTGGACGAGTACGCGGTGGCGCTGCTCACCGACGAGATGCCTGCCCCCGTCGTCGAGCGACTGGCGGGCTTCACCGGACTCGGCGCCGCGGAACTCCGGGCGCGCCGCCTGCGTGTCGACAAAGAGGAGTTCCGTACGCTGCTCCTGGCGGACCGAGGGCTCGTGCTCGGGCTGACTGACGCGCGCTACACCTTGCCTGCGCCGGCCGGTACAGGCGAGCCGCATATCGACGCCGCGTCCGTACGACTCGATCCCGTCTTCTACGCCGCCGCACGGCGATTGTTCACCGAGCACTTGGGGATCCCCCGCGAGCAGCGCTACCGCGTCGCCGTCGCCGCGCATGAACGCTGGAACTACCTTGAGAACGCCGCCGTCGCACGGTTCGGCGGCAGCGCGATGCCCTCGCCCTTCGCGATGTTCGACTACCCGGCGCACCTCGCGGCGCTGCTCCGTGCGAATGCCGGCGCGCGCCTGTTCTTCGGCACCGGACACTTCGACACCCTGACGACCGTCGGCTCGCTCGAGCACCTGCGCTCGCAGTATGGACTGCCGGCCGCGCGTCTGCGCGAGGGACGCTACCCGGCCGGACACATGATGTACACCGATCCCCACAGCTTGACCGCGCTGTCGGACGACCTCAGGGCCTTCGTCCGCGAGGGAACAGCGTGACCGACGACGCCGGGAGCGCACCCGCGCGACCCGACTTTCTCGCCGGCGTCGGCATCGACACACTCGCGCGGCGGATGGCCGCGCTCGGCAACAGCAGGGAAGGGAAGTGAGCATGGCGGATGTCGCATTCGTCGGTGGACGCGTGGTGACCGGCACCGGCCGCGTCATCGACCGCGGCACGGTCCTGGTGCGAAACGGCGTCATCGAACGCGTCGACGACGATCCACTCGTACCCAAGGGCGTCCCCATCATCGAGGCGGACGGATGCTGGGTGCTCCCCGGGTTCGTCGACACGCACACCCACATCGGCGCCCACGAGGACGGTGAAGGCCCCGCGGGCGCGGATGCCAGCGAGGTCAGCGCACCTGACATGTCCGCCGTGCGTGCCATCGACGGCATCAACATCGAGGACCGTGCCTTCCGGGACGCGCTCGCGGGCGGAGTCACGACCGTCGTCGTGAAGCCAGGATCGAGCAACCCGATCGGCGGGACGAGCGTGGCGATGAAGACCTGGGGCGGCCGGACCGTCGA
This sequence comes from Microtetraspora sp. AC03309, assembly GCF_020826795.1. Classification (NCBI taxonomy): domain Bacteria; kingdom Bacillati; phylum Actinomycetota; class Actinomycetes; order Streptosporangiales; family Streptosporangiaceae; genus Microtetraspora; species Microtetraspora sp. AC03309. The sequence goes on from NZ_JADDIL010000009.1 coordinate 67,790, forward strand.
CGAGCAGGTCGTGAAGCATCCGGTCGGGATGAAGTCGGCCCTGGGCGAGAACCCCAAGCACGCCTGGGGGGAGCGCGGTCAGCTGCCGCGCACGCGGCTCGGCGTCGCGCTCGTCATCCGGAAGGCGCTCATCGAGGCGGGCGAGTACGCCGCCCGGCGGGCCGACGCCCAAGAGAAGGGCGAGTTCTTCGCACGCGACCTCGGCAAGGAGGCGCTCGCCGCGGCACTGGCAGCCGACCTCGTGTGGGACCAGCACGTGCACCGCCACGACGACATCGCGACCGCGCTGCGGATCGCCGACGAGTTCAACCTTCGCCTCGTGCTCAACCACGGCACTGAGGCCCACCGGCTCGCCGCCGAGCTGGCCGAACGCGACGTGCCCGTCATCTTCGGCCCAGTGCTCAGCACCCGAGGCAAGGTCGAGACCCGCGAGGCGTCCGTGAACAATCTCGTCGCGCTGACGCGCGCCGGCGTCCGCACCGCCATCTGCACCGACCACCCGGTGGTGCCGATCGACGCTCTCGTTCTCCAGGCGGCCGTCGCCCGAAGAGCCGGACTGACCTGGGACGAGGCGATCTCGGCGATCAGCTCGGCCGCGGCTGAGATCGCCGGGCTCGACGAGCGGGTCGGCGCACTGGAGCCGGGCCGCGACGGCGATGTCGTCGTGTGGAGCGGCGACCCGCTCGACGTCGGCTCGACCGTTGAGCGCGTGCACATCCACGGACGTGAGGTCTACCGAGTCGAGAGCGGCGCGCCGATCGTGGCGGATCGGTGGGCCGGGCGATGAGCGCGTCGACGCCCGAGTCGCTGCGCGAGGACGCCGCCGGACTCGCCGAAGGTCTCATCGCACTTCGACGCCGTCTGCATCGCGAACCCGAGGTGGGCTTCGACCTGCCGCGCACCCAGGCGGCGATCATCGAGATGCTCAAGCCGCTCGAGCTTGAGATCAGCACGGGTGAGCGTCTCAGTTCTGTGACCGCCGTCCTTCGCGGAGACCGGCCCGGCCCCTCGGTGCTGCTGCGTGCGGACATGGACGCGCTTGCGATCCGTGAGGAGACCGGGCTGGAGTTCGCGTCGCAGAACGGTGCCATGCACGCCTGCGGCCACGATCTGCACGTCGCCGGCCTCGTCGGTGCGGCGCAGTTGCTCGCGGCTCGGAGATCCGAGATCTGCGGTTCCGTCGTCTTCATGTTCCAGCCCGGAGAGGAAGCCGGCGGGGGCGCCCCCCTGATGATCGACGAGGGCGTTCTCGAGGCGGCCGGGCAGCGCGTCGAGGCGGCGTATGGCATCCATGTTCTCCCTGGTGCGCCCGGCACGTTCTCCACGCGTCCCGGTCCGCTCATGGGCGGTGCGAACGTGCTGCGTGTGCGGGTCATCGGACGCGGCGGACACGGTTCGCGCCCTCACGAGGCCGTGGATCCGGTACCGGTGCTCGCGGAGATCGTGCTCGCGCTTCAGTCGTACGTCACCCGTCGCGTGTCCGTGTTCGATCCGGTCGTCATCTCGGTGGCGAAGCTCGCGGCCAGCGACGTGCTCAACGTGATCCCGGAGCATGCGGAGCTCGGCGGGACGGTGCGCACCATGTCGAAGGCGTCGTCCGAACGCCTGGCCACGGAGTTGCCCGCGCTCGCGACGCGTATCGCGGAAGCCCACGGCTGCCGCGCTGAGACGGAGTTCGAGATCGTCTATCCGGTCACCGTCAACGACGCGGAGCGTGCCGACGCCGCCATCCACACGCTGGCCGAGACCTTCGGGGTCGACCGCGTGCAACGGCTCGAGTCGCCGGTGATGGCCTCGGAGGACTTCTCGTTCGTGCTCGACGAGGTGCCCGGAGCCTTCGTGTTCCTGGGGGCGACGCCGTCCCACGTCGATCCGGCGCGGGCGGAGATGAACCACTCGCCTCGTGCGGTTTTCGACGATGGCGTGCTCGCCGACCAGGCTGTGGCGCTTGCCGCACTCGCGCTGCGCCACGTCACAGCTCGGGGCTGAGCGGCTCGGCGTGGGTTGTGCCGCGATGGCGGCGTGACGACCGCCTGATGTCCCACCTTCGGCGCCGACGACCCGCGGCGGACTGCCCGGGCGTCGGCGCCGGCAAGGTCAGGACCGCCGCAGCAGTTCGGCGGCGAGGGTGAGGAAGCGGTCGTTCTCCTCGGTCGCGCCGATCGTCATGCGCAGCCCGTCCGTGCCGTACGCGCGGAGGATGACCCCGCGCTCCTCGAACGCGGCGGCCATGGCCGGGCCGTCGGGCATCGGCATGAAGACGAAGTTGGCCTGGCTGGGCACGACGGGGACGCCCAGGTGGATCAGTTCGTCGGTCACGCGGGTGCGCTCGGCGACGACGTGGGCGATGCGCCGCTTGAGTTCGACGGCGGACTCGGGAGCCAGCGAGGCGAGGGCACCTGCCTGGGCCAGGGTGGAGACCGAGAACCCGACGATCGACTTCCTGATCAGGTCGGCCGTCTCCGGCCGGGTCACGCAGTACCCCACCCGCAGCCCGGCCAGGCCGTACGCCTTGGAGAACGTGCGTAGCACGGCGACGTTGGGCCGCTCGCCGACGAGGTCGATGCCGCACGGCGAGCGAAGGTCGGTGACGAAGTCCTGGTAGGCCTCGTCCAGCACCACGAGCACGTCGTCGGGAAGCGCGTCGAGCAGCTTCTCCAACTCGACCCGGGAGACCACGGTGCCGGTCGGGTTGTTCGGGTTGCAGATGATCACCATCCGGGTCCGGTCGGTGATCGCCGCCGCCATCGCGGGCAGGTCGTGGGCGTACTGCTCGTCCAGCGGGACCGCGACCGCGGTGGCTCCCGAAACCGCGGTCACGATGGGGTAGCTCTCGAAGGCCCGCCACGCGTAGAGGATCTCGTCGCCCGGACCGGCGATGACCGAGGCCAGGACCTGCAGCAGCGCGCCGGAGCCGTTGTCCACGACCACCTGCGACGGATCCACGTCATGCCGCCTCGCCAGTGCCTCGGTCAGTTCCACGCGGTGGAAGTCGGGGTAGCGGTTCAACGTGGCGGCGGCGTGCGAGATCGCATCCAGCACGGTCGGCAACGGTCCGAACGGCATCTCGTTCGAAGAGAGCTTGACCTGGGGACGGCCCGCCACAGGAGCCCGGCCCGGCTTGTAGGAGACCAGCTCGTCGATGGCGGCGCGGTGCTTGACGGTCATCTCACTCCTCTCACAGAGAACAAAATCACGTAAATCTATATAATGATTCTTGTAGAAGAGCAAGACGCGGAAGGGGCCGGCGCCCGTTCGGCGCCGGCCCCTTCCGGGTCCTCGAGATCCTCGAGGTCAGCGGTCGTCGCGTGTCAGCCCGCGGTGGCGCAGGGCCATGGCCTCGGCGCCGCGCTGGTCGCCCCGGATGACCGCTTCGATCAGGTCGACGTGCACCTGGAGCCGGTCGTCGGAGCCCTTGCGGAAGTCCTCCGCGGTTATGGCGGAGGACAGGTCTCTGCTGATGTAGTCGACCAGCCGGGTGTACATGGTCCGCAGCAGGATGTTGGGGGAGATCAGGGCGAGGCGGCGGTGCAGGTCCCAGTTGCGGCGCTGGGCCTCGGCCGCGTCCGGCCAGGATCGCCGCAGCTGCTCCATCATCTCGACCAACTCGTCGATGTCCCGTTCGGTGCGGTGGGCGGCCGCGTCGAGCGCCACCTCCTGGTCGAGCACGTCCAGGACGGCCAGGCAGTGTGTCACCGACGCGCCGTCGTGGCCGAGTTGGAGCATGTCGTGGCCGAGCCGGACCAGTGGTGACTGTTCGGCCACGAAGATGCCGCCACCCGGCCCCGGGCGCACGTCCAGCACGCCGCGCAACCGCAGCACGCGGATCGCCTCGGCCAGCGTTGCCGGCGCGACGCCGAACTGCTGGCGGAGCTCGTCCTTCGTGCCCAGGCGGTGGCCCGGCATGAGGCGGTTGCGGCGAATCGCGCTTTCGAGGCGCTCAACCAGCGTCTCGGCGATCGACGACCGCGCGTCGGTGCGGTCGAAGGTCACCTCGGTGACCGTGTCTGCGTCGTACATTCCGGCTTCTCCCGTGTGCGGCGACCCGTCAACTGTAGATCGTTCGTCGCGCGGCGGGGCGTCTTCCACGCGTCCTCATCCATAGAAACCATACAAATGGTTGACACCCTCCCAGAACAGCCATAACCATATACATGATTTGCGGGGTCGGCTCGGTTTGGAAGAGGTGCGCGATGGGCTCGATCGTCCTCGTGACGAAGATCGCGCACGTGCCGTCGATCCGGCTGTCGCTGAACACTGACACCAGGCATGAGGGCGTCCGGCGGAACGCCGCGGACGGCTTGGTCGAGCTCGGTCGCCGGGCGCGTGAGCGCGGCGCGGACACCTTTGTCCCGCTGAACGCGCACCGGCAGAAAAGCGCCGGCTCTCAGCCTGAACGCGAGCCGCCGGCGACACGATGGTCATCCGCGTCGCCCGCTGCCGCTCGCCGCGCCTGGTCCTCGACCGATGAACTTCCCTAAGGAGACCCATGAACATGACGGGCGGCGAGGCTCTCGCCCGTTCCCTGGCGGCCAACGGCGTCAGCCAGATATTCGGCATCCCCGGCGTGCAACTCGACCACGCCGCGGACGCGCTCTACCACGCGGCCGACAAGATCGCCTTCACCTGCGCGCGCAATGAGCAGGCCGCCTCCTACATGGCCGACGGCTACGCCCGCTCCACCGGGCGGCCCGGCGTCTCGATGGTGGTGCCTGGACCGGGCATGCTGAACGGCCTGGCCGGCCTCGCCACGGCGTACGCCTGCTCCTCGCCGCTGCTCTACATCAGCGGGCAGATCGACTCGGGGGCGATCGGCAGGGGGCTCGGCGCGCTGCACGAGATCCCTGACCAGAGCGGCATCCTGCGCTCGCTCACCAAGTGGAGCGGGCTCGCGACCAGGCCGGAGGACATCCCCGGCATGGTCCACCGCGCCTTCGCCGAGCTGCGCTCCGGCCGGACCCGCCCGGTCGGCCTGGAGATCCCGCCGGACGTGCTCGGCGCGACCGCCGACGTCGAGATCCCCGGTGCGGCTCCGCACGCGCCCGCTGTACCCGACCGGAAGCTGATCGACGCCGTCGCCGAGCTGCTGCGCGGCTCCCAGCGGCCGGTGATCTACGCGGGCGGCGGTGTGATCGCCGCCGACGCGTCGGAGGAGCTGCGCGAGCTGGCGGAGATCCTCCACGCACCTGTCGTGGTGAGCGAGAACGGCCGCGGCGCGATCTCCGCCAGGCACCCGCTCGCGTTCGACGCGCTGGCGTTCCGCCGGCTGCGCGAGCACGCCGACGTCGTGCTCGCCGTCGGCACCCGCTTCGTGACCGCCTTCAGCGAGCAGGTGAACACGGCCGGCGCCCGGCTGGTCCTGATCAACGCCGAGGCCGCCGACCTGGGCGAGCCGCGTACGCCCGACCTCGCGGTGCACGGCGACGCGCGCCTCGCGCTCGCGGCGCTGGCCGAGGAGCTGCGCGGGGTGGCCCGCGAGTCCCGCACGGCCGAGCTCGACGCCGCGCGGGCCTGGCTGGAGGAGCAGTACGCCGACATCGCCCCGCAGCGGGCCTACCTCCGGGCGATCCGCACCGCGCTCCCGGACGACGGGGTCCTGGTCAGCGAGCTGACCCAGATCGGCTACGCCGCCAACACCTGCTTTCCCGTCTACCGGCCGCGCACCTACCTCACCCCCGGCTACCAGGGCACCCTGGGGTACGGCTTCGCCACCGCGCTCGGCGCGAAGGCGGCGGACCCGGACCGGCCGGTCGTCTCCATCACCGGCGACGGCGGCTTCTCCTGGACGCTCCAGGAGCTCTCCACGGCGAAGAAGTACGGCCTGGCCACGGTGACGGTGGTCTTCAACGACGGCTTCTTCGGCAACGTGCGGCGCATCCAGAAGAACCGCTTCGGCGCCCGCTACTTCGCCACCGACCTGGTCAACCCCGACTACGCCAAGCTCGCCGATTCCTTCGGCATCGCCGCGGCCCGCGCGAACGGCCCCGAGGAGCTCGAGGTGGTGCTGAAGGAGGCGCTCACCGCGGGCGAGCCGGTGCTCGTCGAGGCACCCGTCGGGGAGTTCCCCGGCCCCTGGCACCTGATCCACGAGGGCGTCCCGCGCCCCGCACCCCTGGAGGCACCGTGATCCAGCGTGACGACCTGCTGATCGGCGGCGCGTGGATCGCCCCGCGCGGCGACGACGCCTCCGACGCCCTGGCCACTCCCCACACGCTCGACGTGGTCGATCCGGCCACCGGCCAGGTGGCCGGACGGGTCCCGATCGCCTCGGCCGAGGACGTCGACGCCGCCGTACGCGCCGCCGCGGCGGCGTTCCCGAGCTGGTCCCAGGTGCCGATGGCGGAGCGGGCCGCGCTGGTCGAGCGGATCAGGGCGGGAGTCGAGGAGCGGCGCGAGGAGCTGGCCGGGCTGCTCACCCTCCAGATGGGTACGCCCATCACCTTCGCCAGGCAGGCGCAGCTCGGCGTGGCGCTGGCCGACCTCGACGAGATCGTCAAGGCCGGGCGTGAGTACGCCGCCGAGGAGTCCGTCGGCGGCGCCCTGGTCCTGCGTGAGCCCGCCGGCGTCGTCGCCGCGATCACCCCGTGGAACTTCCCGCTGCACCAGATCGCGCTCAAGGTGGGCGCGGCTCTCGTGGCCGGGTGCACGGTGGTCCTCAAGCCGAGCGAGCTGACGCCGCTGGACGCCTACGTCTTCGCCGAGATCGTCCAGGCCGCCGGGGCGCCCCCTGGCGTGTTCAACCTCGTGCCGGGCGACGGGCCGGTCACCGGGGAGGCGCTCGTGGCGCATCCGCTGGTCGACGTCGTCACGCTGACCGGATCCGTCCGGGCCGGAGCGCGGGTGGCCGAACTGGCCGCCCGCACGATCAAGAAGGTGACGCTGGAACTCGGCGGCAAGTCGGCCGGCATCGTGCTCGACGACGCGGACCTGGCGTCCGTCGTCCCGCAGGCGGTCGGCGGGTGCTTCGCGAACGCGGGGCAGATCTGCGCCGCGCTGACCCGGCTGCTCGTCCCCGAGCACCTGCTGGAGGAGGTGGAACGGCTCGCGGTCTCGGCCGCGTCCGGCTGGGTTCCCGGCCCGCCGTCCGATCCCGCCACCAGGCTCGGCCCGCAGGCGTCGCGGCGCCAGCAGCGGGTCGTCCAGGACTACATCTCGGCCGGGATCGCGGAGGGGGCGCGGCTCCTCGTGGGCGGCACCCCGATAGAGGGACCGGGCGCCTACGTCACGCCGACGATCTTCTCGGGGGTACGCCCCGAGATGACGATCGCGCGTGAGGAGATCTTCGGCCCGGTGCTGTCGATCATGAGCTACGCCACCGAGGACGAGGCCGTCGCCATCGCCAACGACTCCGAGTACGGGTTGTCCGGCGGGGTGTGGTCGGCCGACCCGGCCAGGGCGCTGGCGGTCGCCCGTCGCCTGCGTACCGGGATGGTGAGCGTCAACGGCGCGGGGCTCAACGTGGCGGCGCCCTTCGGCGGCTACAAGCGGTCGGGCGTCGGCCGCGAGTGCGGACGCTACGGCATCGAGGAGTTCCTCGAGGTCAAGAGCGTGGTCGGGCTGCCCGAAGGCATGGCCCGAGGCGTCGCCTGAGACGTCGGCGGCCGCATCACCGGCCGCACCCCGGCGCGTCGCGGGTCATGTGACGGGCCGTACCGCGGTTCTCCCACTGGGCCGCGACATCACGAAATTGGCATCTATTTGGTTGAGTGGAGCGGGCATGGCGGAAGTCCGGATCAGCGGGCTGGTGAAGCGCTTCGGAGACTTCACCGCGGTCCGGGACGTCGAGCTGGCGATCCCCGACGGTGAGTTCCTGACGCTGCTCGGCCCCAGCGGCTGTGGCAAGACGACCACGCTGCGCTGCCTCGCCGGCCTGGAGACGCCGACCGAGGGTGAGATCACCATCGGAGGCGACACCGTCTACTCGGCCGCGCGCGGCGTATGCGTGCCGCCGGAGCGGCGCCGGGTCGGCATGGTGTTCCAGAGCTACGCGCTCTGGCCGCACCTGACGGCCGGCGCCAACGTCGGCTACCCGCTTCGCGCGGCCCGCATGGGCGCGGCCGAGCGCAGGGCCAGGGTGGCCGAGATGCTGGAGGCGGTCGGTCTGGCCGACCGCGCCGGGCGCTACCCGGGCGAGCTGTCCGGCGGACAGCAGCAGCGGATCGCGCTCGCCAGGGCGATGGCCGCGCACCCCCGGCTCATGCTCTTCGACGAGCCGCTCTCGAACCTCGACGCCAAGCTGAGGGTCGGCATGCGCACCGCGATCCGCCGGCTCCAGCGGGAGATCGGCACCACGGCCGTCTACGTCACGCACGACCAGGAAGAGGCGATGGCGCTCTCGGACCGGGTCGTGGTGATGAGCGAGGCCGCGGTGCAGCAGCAGGGCACACCCCGGGAGGTCTACACCCGACCGGCCAACCGGTTCGTCGCGGACTTCATGGGGTTCGAGAACCTCCTCGACGGGACCGTGGGGGAGGCCGACGACACCGGGTTCGCCTTCCATCCGGCTCCCGGAGGGCCGCCCCTGCGGGTCGCCGGGCCGCCCCCCGGCCGGTCGGGCTCCGCCGTCGAGATCGCCGTCCGGGCCGCGCATGTGCGGCTTGTCCCGGAAGGGGCCGCGGGCGAGGAGCCCGGCGTACGCCGGGCCGTGGTCCGTGACGCCGTCTACCTCGGCGGACGGACCGAACTGACGGTGGACGCGGAGGGGCTGCCGCTCACCGTGTCCCACGGGCACGTCGACGACGGCGCCGGGGTCCCCGGCGTGGGTGAGCGGGTCGCGGTCGCCCTGACCGCCGCGCACGCCGTGGTGCTCGGCCGGGCCGGAGTCCCGGCGGGGGTGGCCGCGTGACCGCCGGCGCGCCGCCGCACCCCGGGGTGGGGCGGCGTTTCCCTGGCCGTCTCCCCGGCCGACTGGTCGCGCGGGCGCGGCAGATCGGGCCGGGCGCGTGGGCGCTGGCGGTGCTCTGCACGGTGCTGTTCGTGTGGCCGGTGGCGATGATCGCCGTGGCGGCCTTCCACGACGGGCTGATCAGCGATCCAGGCGGGACCTGGACGGCCGGCCCCTTTGTGGAGACGCTCTCCGATTCCGGCACGCTCGCGGTGCTCGGCCAGTCGGTCCTGCTCGCGGGCGTCGTGTCGATACTTTCGATGCTGATCGCGGCGGTCTTCGCCTGGATGGTCGCGCGTACCGACGTGCCGCTGCGCGGGCTGGTGACGCCGCTGATGCTGCTCACCATGGTCAGCCCGAACCTGTTCTTCGCGATCTCCTGGGACATGCTCGGCAACCCGCGGGTGGGGCTCGTCAACCAGGTGATCATGGCGGTGACCGGGGCGGATCAGGGGCCGGTCGACATCACGTCGTGGCCCGGTCTGGTCTTCGTGTGCGTGCTCAAGGCGGTGGGGTTCAACTACTTCCTGATCCTCGCGCCGTTCCTGGCCATGGACCGGTCACTGGAGGAGGCGTCGCTGGTCTCCGGTATGGGGAAGGTCCGCACGTTCTTCCGGGTGCACGTGCCGCTGCTCGCCCCGGCCCTGCTGGGGGCGCTGCTGATGGCGTTCGTGAGCTTCCTGGAGGCGTTCGACTTCCCCCAGATCATCGGGCTTCCCGCGGGGATCCGGGTGTTCTCCACCGAGATCTACCGCTACATCAGCGGTGACGCCGGTGGCCGGTACGCCGAGGCCAGCAGCCTCGCGCTGGTGCTCATGGCGATCATCGTGGTGCTGATCGCGGTGCAGTCCAGGGTGCTGGGCAGGCGGCGGTACACCACGATGAGCGGCAAGTCCTACCGTACGGAACGGTGGTCGCTCGGCCCGGTGCGCTGGCTGGGCACGGCGATGATCGCGCTGCACGCGCTGCTCGCCCTGGTGCTGCCGCTGGTCCAGCTCTACATCGGCAGTTTCCAGTCCTTCTTCGGGCTCTACGACAACTGGACGCTCGACAACTACCGCAGGGTGCTCGACGACCCGGACACGATCAACGCGATCGTCACCACCTTCGGCCTGGCCTTCTTCGGCGGGTTCGTGACCATGTTCCTGTGCGTCGTGCTCGCCTGGGTGATCAGGACGCGGCCCGGTCTGGTCAGCCGTTACATCGGGGGCGCCCTATGGGTGACCGTCACGGTGCCCGGGATCGTGCTCGGCATGGGGATCATGTGGTCGTTCCTCGCGGTCCCCGGGCTGAACCAGCTCTACGCCACCGTCTGGATCATGCTGATCGGCCTGGTCATCGCCGCCGTCCCGGTCGCGGTGCGTACGGCCGAGGGGTCGGTCGCGCAGATCCCGCCGGAATTCGAGGAGGCCGCCAGGGTCTCCGGAGCCGGTCGCGTGCGCGCCTTCCTCGGCCTGATCCTGCGCCTGCTCATCCCCAGCTTCGGGTACGGCTGGTTGGTCGCCGCCATCCTCATCTCCGGCAACCTCGCCGTCCCGCTCCTTCTGGCCTCGCCTGACGTCGACACCGTGGCGATCGAGGTCCTGAACCTGAACCGATCGGGGGACACCGCCACCGCGGCCGCCCTGTTCGGATTGCTGCTCGCCGTTTGGGGAGCGCTCGCCGTACTCGCTCTGCTGGCCCGCGCCGTGGGCCGGCGCCTCAAGGAGAACCGATGAAGCACCTGTTCAGGGCGGCCTCCGCCATGGCCGTCGCGGGCGCGCTCGCGCTGACGGCCGCCTGCGGCGGATCCGCGGGCACCACCGTCGGAGCCGACCAGCTCGACCTCACGCCCCTGAAGGTGGACGCGTCCACGGCCGCCCACCTGAAGGACCTCTACACCAAGGCCACGGACGGCGGCGACACCAAGATCGTCGCGTACATGCAGGGCTGGGAGCAGTACCAGAAGGTGTGGGAGGCGTTCGAGAAGCGCTTCCCCGGGATCACCACCAAGGGCCTGGCGATCAACGGTCCCGAGCTGTCGACCAAGCTCTCCACCGAACGCTCATCCGGCAAGCATGTCGGCAGCCTGCTCGGCGGTCCCGACTTCCAGCGCAAGGACATGCTCAGGACGCTCGATCTGCCGGCAGCGGCGACGCTCGACCCGGCCTACCGCGAGGACTCCGGCGTCTTCTACGCGCCGACCACCACGGTCTGGGGCATCGAGTACAACTCCGAGAAGGTCACCGGCGCCGACGTGCCCAAGAAGTGGGCCGACCTGCTCGACCCCAAGTGGAAGGGCCGGATCGTGGCGGGCGACGCCACCACGCCCAGCGCCACCTCCGGCACGCTCATCCGGTTGTACGGCGGGCACGCGATCGACGACGCCTGGCTGGACCGGCTGAAGGCGCAGGACGTCACGTTCAAGTCGTCGCTGGAGATCGCCGACCAGGCCGTGGCCCGGGGCGAGTTCGACATCCTGCTGACCACGTTGTCGGACTTCTACTTCCCGTCGAAGACGAAGGGCGCGCCGATCGGGTTCGCCTTCCCCCTGGAGGACGGGAACGTCTCGACCCCGACCTACTTCGCCGCGCTCAAGGACGGCGCGGCCCCCGAGGCCACCGAGCTGCTCATGAACTGGCTGTTCACCGCGGAGGCGCAGCAGGCGTTCGCCGGGATCAACGCGCTGCCCACCATGCCCGGCGCTCCCGCGGTCCAGGGGCTGGTGCCGCTGGACCAGGTGAAGCTGCTCGACATCCCCGGCCCGGAGGAGATCACCTCCCTCTGGGACCCCATGACCGCCAAGTTCAAGGACGTCTTCGGCTCCCCCAAGGGCTGAGCCGCGCCGCCGAACCGCGCCAAGGAACAACTCCCGTGAGGCATCCGTCGGGACCCGCGCCGTCGAAGATCATCGCGGTGCGCCTCAGCTAGCGGAGCAGGGAGGAGGAGGGGGCCGCCTGCCCGAGGCCCCCTCCTCCTCCCTCAAGCCGCCCTCGTCGCTCAGCCACTCGGGCGCCCCCGTGGTTGGGTCCGCGCTCGGCTGACGGTCAAGAGATGAGGCTTGTCGGTCTTGTGTCGGCCGCTTGAACGCCACTGGCCTGAGATAATGGATTCACCATGTCTGTTTCACGAGCTGTTCCACGTCGGCGCTCAGCCGTTGACGCTGTTGCGTCCGAGATCGAAGACGGCATCACCGAGGGACGGCTCCGGGTGGGCAGCAGACTCGGCACTCGCGCGGAGCTCGCCAGTAGATTCGGGGTGGCGCCGACGACCATCGCCGAGGTGGTGCGTGTCCTGGAGGCCAAGGGAATGATCACGACCCGCACCGGTCCCCAGGGTGGAGTCTTCATCGCCCAGAGAACGGCGCAGGCCGTGATCGCTAACGGATTCCTGAACCTCCAGGATGTGACGAGTACCGCGATCGACTGCGTCCGGGTGATCGACGCGCTGGAGCCTGCCGTCGCACAGGCGGCCGCCGAGCATCGGTCCGCGGCTGACGCCGAGGACCTCAGCCGGATGCTCGAACAGCTCCGCGCGACATGGAGTGACCGGGTCGCCGGCCTGCGGGCCAACTGGCAGCTGCACCGCCGGATCGCGGAGATCGTGCCCAACCCCGTCCTGAAGACGGTCTATCTCAATCTGCTGGCGTACGTGGAGTCACACGACGACTTCTATGTCGCCGATGACGGCATCCCGCCCAATTCCTCGGTCCGGCTCGAGATCCATGAGGAGTTGGTCACCGCGATCATGGCGGGAGATCGAAGCGCCACCGCGGACGCCGTCCGACGTCACCAGACCGTCTACGACGACTTCTGCGTCGTCGAGGCTCCCTGAGAAGACGCGCTTCGAAACGCCGCACGGAAGACCGCCTCGTCGATCGCCGAAAGATCGAGTCCCACCAGGCCCTTGGAGGGGTCGACCCGGACGATGACACCGCCTGGATCGTCGGGCAGCGGGTCCAGGTCGACGACGGGGTCATCGATCCACACCCAGGGGCGACCGTCGGCGTACTGCCGGATAGCGGCGAGCTTGTTGAACTGCAACGGCAGGTAGGGCCACGGGGTGGCGGGGAGGTCGAGAATGTCGGCCAGCGCGAGGTGAGCGTTCGGTCCCCACTCGGAAGCCCAGACGATGCTGTATCGCTGTGCGAGGTGGGCGACGGCCTCGCGGGTGCCATCGGGTACCTGGAGGTCGCGCACCCACTTTCCTCGTGCCGAGAGATGTTCGAGCCGAGCCGGGACATGCGCCTCGCCATCGAGGACGACGACGCCGTCGACGCCGAGCACGGCCAGCGGTGTCCCGGACGTGACAGCCGCCGGCGTGTACTTGGCCAAGAGCGCGACAGAGCTAAGCATCCACGAGTCCCTCCGCCAGCGCTTCTTCGTGCGTGAGGAAGAAGTTGCCGCCGGTGATGCTGACGACCTCGTCGGCGGGGTCGCGGATCACGCCGACCGGGTCATTGCCGGCGGCGACGGCACGGACCTGCTTGGCCATCATCCGGCGCAGCATCGCCACACCCTGGTCAGTGGTGGTGAGGTGGTCCTCGGAGTGCAGGGAGATCGGTCCCTGGCTCTTCTGCGCCTCGTAGTCACCGGGCATGCGCCGGTGCTCCTCCTCGTTGAGTTCGGCCCACGGCTTGCCGCCGAAGGTGGAGCGCAGCTTGACCAGGAAGTCGGGGTCCTCGTGGAGCGCGAGGGTGAAGATGCGGAAGGTGGTGTCGTCCTCGGGCACGACCCACCCGATCAGGTTGGTCTGGCCCGGCGTGAGCCGGGGGCTGGGCACGACACGGAGGTTGGGGAACATCACCTCGGTTCGCCGGCGTAGCGCCCGCTTGTCGTCGAGCTTTCTGATCTGTGTCGAGCGGACCCCGACCGGTGTGTACTCGAACGTGACCTCAGGTATCACGGCCATCTCCGGGGTGAACTGCTCGCCGCTGAACCGCGCGTGCAGGATCGGCACGTGGAAGGGGTCCATCACGTTCTCCCAGTGCTGCAGCCAGTTGAAGTCCAGCACCTCCGGCCCACCACCGCCGACGCCGGCGTCGTTGACGATGAGATGCTGCCCCTCGGGGATGGTCTCGAAGACGTCGTACCGGGGCAGGACGGGCTTCTTGTCCGCCGGCCCCATGTAGGCCCACACCAGTCCGTAGCGCTCCTGCACCGGGTACCAGGGTTGACGGACCTTGTCGCGGTGCTGGCCGAGGTCGGGCTCGCATGGCTGCTCCAAGCAGTGGCCCGTCGGATCGAAGACCCAGCCGTGATAGCAGCAGCGGATGCCGTCCTCTTCCACCCCTCCGTAGTAGAGCGAGGCGCCGCGGTGGATGCATCGCGGATGCAGGAGGGCGGGCTCGCCACGGCCGGTGCGGAAGAGGATGAGCTCCTCGCCCAGGACCTTGACGCGGCGCGGGGTGGTAGTGACCTTCTCGACCTTCGAGATCGGATGCCAGTACCGGCGCATCACCTCTCCGTACGGCGTGCCGGGGCCGACCTGGGCGAGCTCGTTCAGCGGTGCGCCGAGCTTCAGCCCGTAGGCGGTCCCCGTGTCGAGTGCGGCTTCGGTGGCGTGGGTCGTCGTCGTGTCAGACATCGAGTTCCAACTCCTCGGTCAGGGCCCGCGAGACGCAGACCATCATCGTTTCGTTTGCTTGCTTCTCCGCGTCGGTGAGGATGGAGTCACGGTGGTCGACCGCGCCGTGGAGCACGGCGAGCTCGCAGGTCCCGCAGACGCCTTCGCGGCAAGAAGACGGGACATCGACGCCGGCACTCGCCAGGGCGTCGAGAATGCTCTGGTCGGGTTCGACCGTGACCGACTGCTGCGAGCGCGCGCAACGCACCACGAAGGTCCCTTGGCGCAACGGCTCACTCAACGGCTTGGCCTGGAAGCGCTCCACTCTGACCTCGCGCCCGAGGTCGCGGGCGTGCTGCTCCACCTCGACCAGCATCCGCTCGGGACCGCAGCAGTAGATGGCCGCCGACGGGTGCGCTCCCGCGACGGCATCGCGCAGGTTGAGGCGCTTTCCCTCGTCCGAGGCGAACACATGAACGGTCCCGGTGCCGCCGCCGTCGCCGAGCTCGTCACGCAACGGGACGGCATGGCGTGAACGGACGGCGAGATACAGATCCCACGGCCTCCCCTCGGCAGTGGCACGCCGCGTCATCGGGAGGAACGGAGTGATGCCGATGCCACCGGCGAGGAAGACATACCGCGGGGCGTCGACGAAGGGAAACGTGCTGCGTGGCGCGCTCACCTTCAGGATCTCGCCGACCCGCAGCCGCTCGTGGACGTGCTTCGACCCACCGCGGCCGGCCTGCTCGAGAGCGACGGTGATCCGGTAGGACGAACGGTCAGCGGGATCACCGCTGAGGGAGTACTGCCGGACCAGGGTCGGCGCCAGTTCGACGTCGACGTGAGCGCCCGGCGTCCACGCCGGAAGAGCCGCGCCGTCGTCCGAGCCGAGTATGACGGACACGATTCCTGCCGCTTCCCAGTGCAGCGTGACGACCCGTAGCGCGAGGTACGTCTGCGCTTTCGCGCCGGTCTCCAGCGGTGGGTCGAGCTGCGTCACCGTCATCGAAGCGGCTCACGAACGAAGAGCCCATGGAGATCGGCGGGCGGCCCCATCACGCTCGTCTCGAGTCCGACAGCGGAGAACCCGCCGGGCGCTTCGATGGCACTTTGATTCATCCTGACCTTCCAGTTCAAGGCAGCGGCACCCCCCACAAGGTGACGTGGCAGCGGCCACAGTAGTGCATATTAGACATGTTTAATAGGTCTGAATCATGTGACCCTGGGGGAGGCGCCCCGTGCGCGCGACCGCCCGAAGAGCCGCTTGAAGTCAGGCGGCTTCCGGCGCCGACTCCCGCGCCGAGGTCGGCTCACCCTGCTCCCGTGTCCCCGTCATGCCGCTCTCCTCACCCTCGCGGCGTCGCCACGGTCGGGCCGTCTCGCCGCCCATCGAGCCGATGGAGGGCGCCTTCCCGGCACCGACGGGCGGCATCGAGGGTATTGGATGTATTGAATAGGTTTAATGGGTTCCATTCTGATGCCGGATCGTATACGTTTCCTGACGATCGATCGCAGCGGCTGCGGCCTGCGCCGCGCCAACTGGCATGGGGGAGGTAGCACGCGTGGCCCACGGCACAACGGCAGCGGGTTGGACACTCGCGGACCGGCCGCGTGCCGATGCCGGTACAGGACGCGTGGCGGCCCGCAAAGTTCCGCGCACGCCGCGCATGACCGGCGAGAGCGCGGGCGCCTTCCTCACGCCGGCGGATCCCGGCGATCGCGACGCCGACCTGACCGCGAGCGTCGGTCCGCCGGCGGCGGACGAACGGATCTCTGCCCGGCCGGCCGCGACAGAGCTCACCTGATGACTGCCGAGCCCCTGGTCGCCGACATCCGAACTCCCGTCACCCCTCGACCAGAGCGTCAGCTGCTGCGGCTGCTTGGCCCTGCCTTCGTCGCCGCGATCGCGTATGTCGATCCCGGTAACGTCGCCGCGAACCTGTCCGCCGGGGCGGAGTACGGCTATCTGCTGGTGTGGGTCCTCGTCCTCGCGAACGCCATGGCGGTCCTCGTCCAGTATCTGTCCGCGAAGCTGGGACTGGTCACGGGGCGCACGCTCCCCGAGATTCTCGGCGACCGCCTGCCACGACCGGCGCGGCTGCTCTATTGGGCGCAGGCCGAGGTCACCATGGTTGCCACTGATCTCGCGGAGGTGATCGGTGGTGCGATCGCCCTTGAGATTCTGCTGGGTTTGCCCCTTCTGGTGGGCGGCATCCTCGTCGGCGTGCTCTCGATGGCCTTGCTCGAATTCCACTCCCGGCGTGGCCAGCGGGCTTTCGAGATACTCATCGTCGGCCTGCTCGCGGTGATCACAATCGGATTCGCCGGCGGCTTGCTGGTGAGCCCCGTGAACTGGTCCAGTGCGGCCGGCGGCCTGATCCCCCGTCTGGATGGGGCGCCTACGGTTCTACTGGCCGCCGGGATGATCGGCGCGACCGTCATGCCACATGCGGTTTACCTCCACTCGGGCCTGGTGCGCGATCGTCATGGCTTCCGCGACGATCCGCGACGTACGCGGCGACTGCTGACGGTCACGGGCTGCGACGTCGTGGCCGCTCTCGTCGTCGCCGGCGGCGTCAATGTCGCCATGCTGCTACTCGCGGCAGCGGCTCTGCCGGACGCGGCCGGTGTCGACACGATCCAGGGGGCCGCCCGCGCCATCACCGCTCATCTCGGAGTCGTCCCGGGTCTCATCTTCGGAGTCGGTCTGCTTGCCTCCGGGTTGGCGTCCACCTCCGTGGGAAGCCATGCGGGAGCGGCGGTCATGGACGGCCTTCTCCACGTCCGGGTGCCCCTCCTCGTGCGACGGCTCGCGACCCTTGTCCCTGCTCTGATCGTGCTTGGGCTCGGCGTCGATCCGACATGGGCCCTCGTCCTCACTCAGGTGGTGCTCTCGGTAGGAATCCCGTTCGTGCTTGTGCCGCTCGTCTGGTACACGAGCCGGCGTCGCCTCATGGGGGAGTTCGCCAACAGCCCCGCTCTACGTGTCGTGAGTACGGCGGTCTGCGTGGCCATCGCCGTGCTGAACGTCGTCCTGATCCTCATGGTCGCCACATAGGCGAATCACGCAATGTATGCAATCAGATCCAATTATCACGGAGCGTAACAGTGCTTCAGCAAGAACAGATCGAGCAGATCGCCGATGAGCTGCTCGCCGCCGACCGCGAGCGGAGCGTGGTGCCGCTCCTGTCCGCCCGCAACCCCGGGATGGAGATCGAGGACGCCTACGCCGTCCAGGCGCTCTGGGCGAGGCGCCGGGTCGAGGCGGGCCGCACGACCGTCGGCCACAAGATCGGCTTGACCTCCAAGGTGATGCAGGCCGCCATCGGGATCAGCGAGCCCGACTACGGGGTGATCTTCGATGACATGGTCTTCGAGAACGGTTCCGTGGTGCCGTTCGACAACTACTCCAACGTGCGCGTCGAGGTCGAGCTGGCCTTCGTGCTGGACAAGCCGCTCGCCGGCCCTGCCTGCACCTTGTTCGACGTGCTCGACGCCACCAAGTATGTCGTCCCCGCCTTGGAGATTCTCAACTCCCACATCGAGCTGCGGGGCCGGACCATCGTCGACACGATCAGCGACAACGCGGCGATGGGCGCGATGGTCGTCGGCGGGCGCCCTGTCGCGGTCGACGCGGTCGACCTGCGCTGGGTGAGCGCCCTGCTCTACAAGAACCAGACCATCGAGGAGACCGGGGTCGCCGCGGGCGTGCTCAACCACCCCGCCACGGGTGTGGCCTGGCTCGCCAACAAGCTCGCTCAGCACGGGACCACGCTTGAGGCCGGTGAGATCATCCTGGCCGGTTCGTTCACCCGTCCGATGTGGGTGGAGCGCGGCGACACCGTCCACGCGGACTACGGCGACCTGGGGGCGATCACGTGTCGCTTCGAGTAGATCCGACCTTCCGCGAGGCGCTCGCCGCGGCCCGCCGACCACTGATCGGCATGTGGGTATGCAGCGGCAGTCCGCTGGTCGCCGAGATCTGCGCCGGCAGCGGGCTCGACTGGCTGCTGGTCGACGCCGAGCACAGCCCCAACGGCCTGGAGTCCCTGCTCGCCCAGCTGCAGGCCGTCCACGGTTACCCCGTGACCCCGCTCGTGCGCCCTCCGGTCGGCGACCCCGTCGTCATCAAGCAGTACCTCGACCTGGGCGTGCAGAACCTCCTGATCCCGATGGTCGACACCGCGGAACAGGCCGCGGCGATGGTGAGCGCGGTCGAGTACCCGCCGCGCGGCATTCGGGGAGTGGGCAGCGCGTTGGCGCGCGGCTCTCGCTGGAACCGGGTCCCCGACTATCTGCGCACCGCACGCGAGACCATTTCGCTCTATCTCCAGATCGAGTCCGCCGAGGCGGTCGGGAACGTCGAAGCCATCGTCTCCACGCCCGGAGTCGACGGGGTCTTCATCGGACCCTCCGACCTGGCGGCCTCGATGGGGGTGCTCGGCGAGCAGGACCATCCCGAGGTGGTGGCCGCGGTCGAGCACTGCCTCAGGGTCGCCGCAGCGGCGGGCGTCAAGGTCGGCCTCAACTCCTTCGCACCGGCGCTCGCCCAGCGCTACCTCACCGCCGGCGCCGACTTCATCCTCGTCGGCGCCGACGTCCAACTGCTCGCCCGCGGGAGCGAGAGGCTCGCCGCCGAGTTCATCGGGGAGACTTCGTGAGCACGATCGAACGGCCCGGCAAGATCATCGCCCTGCACCTGAACTACCCGTCCCGCATCGCGCAGCGCGGGCGAACCCCGGCGTACCCGTCGTTCTTCCTCAAGCCGGTCTCGTCGATGGCCGCGAGCGGCGACGTCATCGAGCGTCCGGCCGGCACGGAGCTCCTGGCGTACGAGGGTGAGGTCGCGTTGATCGTGGGCACCCGGGCGCGGCGGGTCACTCCCGAGGAGGGGTGGGCGTCGATCTCGGGGATCACCGCCGCCAACGACTGGGGCGTCTACGACCTCCGCCATGTCGACAAGGGGTCGAACCTTCGCAACAAGGGGGGAGACGGGTTCACCCCGCTGGGTCCCGAGGTGATCCCGGCAGCGTTGGTCGACCCCACGGCCCTGCGCGTCCGTACCTGGGTCAACGGCGTACTCAAGCAGGACGACACGACCGCGGATCTGGTCTTCCCGTTCGGGACGCTCGTGGCCGACCTGTCGCAACTGATCACCCTTGAGCCCGGCGACGTCATCCTGACCGGTACGCCGGCCGGCTCCTCCGTCGCGGTCCCGGGCGACGTGGTGGAGGTCGAGGTCGACGCGCCGACCGCCCCCGGTGCGCCCAGCACCGGCCGTCTGGTCACCAGGGTGGTCGAGGGGACGACGCCGTTCGCCGAGTACGGCGCGAAGCCCCATGTCGACGACCTGCAGCGCGTCGAGGCATGGGGCGACGCCGAGACAGCAGGTGTCACCGTGCCGGCACCGTTCGTCCTGACCCATGAACTGCGCGACAAGCTCTCGTCGGCCGCCGTGGCGACGATCAGCGCGCAACTGCGCAAGCTCGGCTATCCGCACTCTTCGATCGACGGCGTCCACCCGCTGGTGCCCGGGACGAAGATGGTCGGGATCGCGCGGACCTTGCGCTTCGTCGCGCACCGACCAGATCTGTTCGAGTCGCACGGCGGCGGCTTCAACGCTCAGAAGCAGGCCTTCGACTCGCTCACAGAGGGCGAGGTGCTGGTGATCGAGGCCCGCGGCGACGCGACCGCCGGCACCGTCGGCGACGTTCTCGCTCTGCGCGCGAAGACGCTGGGTGCCGCTGGGATCGTCACGGACGGGGCCGCGCGTGACTCGGCCGCCGTCGCCGCCATCGGCATTCCGACGTTCGCCCAGGCCGCTCATCCCTCCGTGCTCGGGAGGCGGCACGTCCCGTGGGAGGTCGACGCCACGATCACCTGCGGAGGTACCACCGTGGTGCCCGGTGATGTCGTAGTCGGCGACGACGACGGAGTCGTCGTCATCCCGCGGCAGCTCGTCGAACAGGTCGCCACCGGAGCCGCCGACCAGGAGGCCGAGGACGCGTGGGTCGCCGCGCGGGTGGCGGAGGGCCATCCCGTCGACGGCCTCTTCCCCCTCAACGCCGAGTGGCGTCAGCGGTATCGGATCTGGCGGGAGGAACAGTCGTGACCCAGACCAGGAGCAAGTCTCAGATCGCCTACGACTGGATCCGCGAACGGATCGAGACCCGGCAGTTCTCGCCCGGGTACCGCCTGGTCCTCGATGTCCTCGCGAGGCAGCTCGGCGTCAGCACGGTTCCGGTGCGCGAGGCGATACGCCTGCTCGAGGCGGAGGGCCTGGTGACCTTCGAACGAAACGTCGGCGCCCAGGTCGCCTTCATTCAGGAGCAGGAGTACCTGCACACGATGCAGACGCTCGCCCTGGTGGAGGGCGCCGCGACCGCGCTGTCGGCACCCCGCATCACCGGCGACCATGTCGCCCGGGCTCGAGCGATCAACGACCAGATGGCCGAGTCCCTGAAGGACTTCGACCCGCAGCGGTTCACTGAGCTCAACCTCGCCTTTCACACGGTGCTCTTCGAGGAGTGCCCCAACCCGCACATCGTCGACCTCGTCCACCGCGGCTGGAAGCGGCTGGCCGTGCTCCGTGACTCCGTCTTCGGCTTCGTGCCCGGTCGCGCGCAGGAGTCCGTCGACGAGCACGAGGCGCTCCTACGGCTGCTCGAGGCCGGGCAGACACCACTGACCATCGAGCTCGCGGCTCGTGACCACAGGCTCGGCACTCTCAACGCGGTGCTGGCCTACCAGGCCGACCGTCAGCGTCATGCCACTTCCAACGCCGACCGCTGACCCCCAATCCACCGACTCACTGACCCAGGAGCAACCATGAGTCAGCACGCCCCCGACGGCCTGCCGGATCGCATCCAGCACTTCATCGACGGAAAGTTCGTCGACAGCGTCGACGGCGACACCTTCGACGTGCTCAACCCCGTCACCAACCAGGTCTACATCAAGGCCGCAGCCGGCAAGAAAGCAGACATCGACCTCGCGGTGGCCGCGGCGACGCGGGCCTTCGAGGGTACGTGGCCGAAGCTGCCGCCCCGCCAGCGCTCGCGGGTGCTGCACCGGGTGGCCGACCTGGTCGAGGCGCAGGACAAACGGCTCGCCGCGCTGGAGACGTGGGACACCGGTCTTCCGATCACGCAGGCGCTCGGCCAGGCTCAACGCGCCGCCGAGAACTTCCGGTTCTTCGCGGACCTGATCGTCGCTCAGCGCGACGACACCTACAAGGTGCCCGGTCGCCAGATGAACTACGTGAACCGCAAGCCCAAGGGCGTCGCGGGCCTCATCACGCCGTGGAACACCCCGTTCATGCTCGAGTCCTGGAAGCTCGCCCCGGCGCTGGCCACCGGCAACACCGTGGTGCTCAAGCCCGCCGAGTTCACCCCCCTGTCGGCATCGCTGTGGGCGGAGATCTTCCGCGAGGCGGGCGTGCCGGACGGTGTCTTCAACCTGGTCAACGGCTTCGGCGAGGACGCCGGCGACGCGCTCGTGAAGCACCCCGACGTGCCGCTGATCTCGTTCACCGGCGAGAGCAGCACCGGGCAGATCATCTTCGGCAACGCGGCGCCGTACCTCAAGGGCCTCTCCATGGAGCTCGGCGGCAAGTCGCCGGCCGTGGTCTTCGCCGACGCCGACCTGGAATCGGCGCTGGACGCGACGGTTTTCGGGGTGTTCTCGCTCAACGGCGAGCGCTGCACGGCCGGCAGCCGCATCCTCGTCGAGCGATCCATCTACGCCGAGTTCGTGGAGCGCTATGCCGAGCGCGCGAGGAACATCGTGGTCGGCGACCCGCACGACCCCGCGACCGAGGTCGGTGCGCTCGTGCACCCCGAGCACTACGACAAGGTCATGAGCTACGTCGAGATCGGCAAGAACGAGGCCCGTCTCGTTGCGGGCGGAGGCCGCCCGGAGGGCTTCCCCGAGGGCAACTACGTCGCCCCGACCGTCTTCGTCGACGTCCAGCCGGACGCCCGGATCTTCCAGGAGGAGATCTTCGGCCCGGTTGTCGCGATCACCCCGTTCGAAGGCGACGAGGAGGCTCTCAAGCTCGCCAACGGCGTCAAGTACGGCCTTGCGGCATATATCTGGACGAATGATCTCAAGCGCGCCCATACGTTCTCCCAAGGCGTTGACGCGGGCATGGTCTGGCTCAACTCGAACAACGTGCGCGACCTGCGCACCCCGTTCGGCGGCGTGAAGGCCTCCGGTCTCGGCCATGAGGGCGGCTACCGGTCGATCGACTTCTACACGGACCAGCAGGCCGTGCACATCACTCTGAACGACGCCCACACGCCGCGCTTCGGCCGCGGACCTGAGGCGGCCACGTCCTTCACGACGCAGAAATGAGCGAGGAAAGCACCATGACCATGGACATCCCCACCCCGAAGGCTCCGGCGCCTGACATCGTCCGGTGCGCGTACATGGAGCTGGTCGTCACCGACCTGAAGAAGTCGCGTGAGTTCTACGTCGACCTGCTCGGTCTCGTCGTCACCGAGGAGACCGAGAACGAGATCTACCTGCGGACGTTTGAGGAGTTCATCCACCACAACCTCGTGTTGCGTCAGGGCCCGGTGGCCGCTGTCGCCGCGTTCGCCTACCGTGTTCGCTCTCCCGAGGAGCTCGACAAGGCGGTTGCGTTCTACACGGAGCTCGGCTGCCGCGTTGAGCGCCGCAAGGAGGGCTTCGTCAAGGGCATCGGCGACGCGGTCCGGGTCCAGGACCCGCTCGGGTTCCCGATCGAGTACTTCTACGAGGTCGAGCACGTCGAGCGCCTCGCCTGGCGCTATGACCTGCATATCCCGGGTGCGCTGGTGCGCCTCGACCATTTCAACCAGGTCACGCCGGACGTCCCGCGTGCGGCGAAGCACATGGTGGATCTCGGTTTCCGGGTGACCGAGGATATCGAGGACGCCGAAGGCACCGTCTACGCCGCGTGGATGCGCCGTAAGCCGACCGTGCACGACACCGCGATGACCGGTGGCAACGGCCCGCGCATGCATCACGTCGCCTTCGCGACCCACGAGAAACACAACATCATCGCGATCTGCGACAAGATGGGCGCTCTGCGCATCTCCGACCGGATCGAGCGCGGCCCGGGCCGTCACGGTGTCTCGAACGCGTTCTACCTCTACATTCTCGATCCGGATGGCCATCGTGTGGAGGTCTACACGCAGGACTACTGGACCGGCGACCCGGACAACCCCCTCGTCACGTGGGACGTCCACGACAATCAGCGTCGCGACTGGTGGGGTAACCCGGTCGTCCCGAGCTGGTACACCGAGGCGTCGACGGTGCTCGACCTCGACGGCAACCCGGTGCCGGTCGTGGAGCGCACGCACAACAGCGAGATGGCAGTGACGGTCGGCGCAGACGGCTTCTCCTACACCCGCGTGGGCGACGTCGAGCGCGGCTTCAAGCTCGGCGAACAGTTGTAGCCGGCAGACGACGGCCGCGGCCGAGGCGGAGCTGCTCGCGCCGGTCCCGAAGCGACTCTTCATCGCGGGAGCGTGGGTGGACGCGGTGGCGATCGTCAACGCCGGGGTCTGGGACGGCCGACGCGCTCTCGACGCGGTGGCGGCTCAGGAGACCTGGGCCGCCACCGCGACGTGACCGTGCTCGTGCCGTAGACGATGTCAGGCGGTCAGGCGGGTGCCGCGGCGCCAGACGGCTCGTGTGTTGAGGGTGTCGGAGATCGTGGTGGTGGGATCGCCGTCGACGAGCACCAGGTCGGCGCGCAGACCCTCGGCGATGCGTCCGCGGTCGTCGAGGCCGAAGCGCCGGGCGGGGGTGGCGGTCGCCGCGGTGAGCGCTTCGACCGGTGTGAGGCCCGCCTGGACGAGATAGTGCAGTTCGTGATGGACGCTCGCGCCGTGGGCCAGGCCGCCCAGGAACGGCATCGGCACCGACGCGTCGGTGCCGACCAGGATGTCGACACCCGCGTCGTGCAGTGCCTTGACCGAATTCAGCACGTGCTCCAGCTTTCCTTCGGGGTAGTGCCCGAAGCTGCTGCGCAGCGTGGTCATCCACGCCTCGTCCAGGCGGGAGGACACGCGTTCGTCATCGGCGAGGGCGTCGCCGGTGATGCCCATCATGGAGGCGTTCAGGACCACGCAGGGTACGACGAACGCGCCGGACTCGGCGATGAGATCGATGATCTCGGCGTCGTGTGGGCGATCCATGAACAGGTGGACCAGCCCGCCGATCCCGGCCTTGATCGACATTCTCGTGGCGTCCACGGTCAGGGCGTGTGCCACGGTGAGCATGCCGTGCCGGTGCGCCTCGGCGACCCCGGCGTCCAGCGTCGCCTGGTCGAGCATCGGCAGGCCCGGGCAGCCCTCGATCGAGCCGTCGTCCACCATGAACTTGATGTAGTCCGAACCCGATGCGACCAGCTTGGGGATGAAGGCGACCGCTTCCTGCGGGGTGGCGGAGAACGGCATCACCGGTGGATCACCGGCCGGTCGGCCGCCACCGCCGCCGGGACGGAAGTCCTTGGGGAACAACTCACTGGGGTGTCCGCCCGGCGGGGTGATCCCGAACCCGGCGGAGCGCACGTCTGCCATCGCGTCGTTCTCGCTGATGTGGCCCCTGCGCGGCTTGGTCGAGGTGCCCTGCATCTCCAGTTCGGTGGTGACTCCGAACCGCAGGGCCAGCGCCAGCGACGCCTCGTCGGTGTGCACGTGCGCGTCGAACAGGCCCGGGAGAAGCGTCGCGCCACGCGCGTCCACCACCTCCACTCCCTCCGGCGCGTCACCGCCGATGCGGGTGATGACCTGCCCGTCGATCACGACGGTCTGCTCGCCCAGAACACGCTCTCCGTCGAACACGCGCGCGTTGGTGATCGCTGTAGCCATGTCGCCTCCTTGTCTTGTCGAGCGGAGCCCATGTTGCGTTAAGTGAAACCACGGATACCCATCGCGATGGGGCGCTGGCGGTTGGGCTCCCGTGTGGGTCTGCGAACGCCCGCTTCGGCTTCACTGTATACGTAATGACTTCGAAGTCGTAATGACTACAGATATGAATCCATTGCATGTTCATCCTCGTTCTGTATCCGGATAGGCTGCCGCCTGTGGAGACGTTGGGCCGCCGCGAGCGCAAGAAGATGCAGACCCGGGAGGCGTTGCGCCAGGCCGCGCTGCGCCTGTTCCTTGAACACGGCTACGACAACGTGACCGTCGCGCAGATCGCCGAGGAGGCCGACACCGCGGTCACGACCGTCTTCGCCTACTTCCCCGACGGCAAGGAAAGCCTGATCTTCGACGACGGCGTGGAGCGGGCAGAGGGCCTGGTCGCCGCGGTGCGAAACCGTCCCCCCGGGGAGGCGATCCTGCGGGCCCTGCGCGCCTACCTGGCCACCCGCGGCCCGTTCACCACCGACCCCTCACCCGAGCTGCGCCGTACCACCGAGCTGATCATGAACACGCCGGCGCTCCGCGGCTACCAGCGCAAGCTCTGGACCCGCTGTCACGACATGCTCGCCCAGGCCATCGCCGACGCCTCGGGGCATGACCCCGGCGACATGGTGGTGCGGGCCCTGGCCCGCTACGTCCTCGAGGTCCCCGACCTCGCCGCCGGCGAACCGGAGCCCCGGACGGCCATGGACGCCGTCTTCGACCTCCTGGAAACAGGCTGGAACGGCCCCTGAGACTCGGGCGGCTGCTGAGAATCCGCGGCGCCCTGAGACTCGGGCGGCCCTCGGGCTCGCTCGTGATCCACTACGGTGACCGCCCATGAGAATCATCGTTGTCGGCGGCAGCGGCTTTCTCGGAGGCGAACTCGTCCGGCTGTCCGCGCGGGATGGCCATGCGGTGGCCGCTACGTATCTGACCCGGCCAGGGGAAGTAGCGGGAGTCGACTGGCTGCGGCTCGATGTTCGTGATCGTGAAGCTGTGACCGACCTGATCGGTGTGCTCAGCCCTGACGTAGTCGTCAACGCGGCCTTCCGCCAGTCCGACTGGGCGACAACGGCGATGGGTGCCGCCCATGTGGCCATCGCGACCTCCAAGGCCGGAGGACGGCTGGTGCACGTGTCCAGCGACGCCGTCTTCTCCGGGAGCGCGATCACCTACGCCGAGGACTGCGTCCCTGATCCGGTCACTCCGTACGGGGCGGCGAAGGCGGCCGCTGAAGTGGCTGTGCAGGTGATCACGCCAACGGCGTTGATCGCGCGGACGTCTCTGATCGTCGGGGACGGCGGCTCTTCGCACGAGGCCGTGGTGCACTCGCTGGCCGCCGGCCGTGAGCAGGGCATGTTGTTCACCGATGATGTGCGCTGCCCCGTGCATGTCAGTGATCTGGCGTCAGCCCTGCTGGAGCTGGCACGCTCCGACCGTGCGGGGATGCACCACGTCGCCGGAGCGGATGCGGTGAGTCGTTACGAGCTCGGGTGCCTTATCGCGCGGCGTGACGGATTCGATCCGGCCCGCCTGCCGTTCGGTCGTCGCGCCGACACGGACGTGCCCGGGCCGATCGATGTGCGGTTGGACTGTGACAGGACTCAGCGGCAGCTGCGGACCAGGTTGCGCGGTGCGCGGGAGTTCCTGAGGTAGTTCCCGGCGATCACTGCCGCCCTGTGGGCGCGCGCCGCGGTTCGGTGCCTTTCTTGTGATGAGCCGGGCGCCGGTAGGCCTCGCCAGGGGCGAGGACGCGGCCGACCCGGTGGCGCGGGACGGCCGGTTCCTGGAACCTCGGGAGCGACCGGAGCCGACCGCGGCCCCATCTGATGGCCCTGATCCTGTCCCCGCCCAAGGAACCGGACCAGGGGTCCGACCAGTAGGCGCCCGCAATTTGTGCGGCGGCCGTCCCGCCTTACATCCCGCCTTACGTCACGTCGCCGGGGCGGTCACGCGGGTGAGGTGGACCAACTCGCTCATCGTGTCGAACGGCAGCGGCCGGGGCAGGCCGTGACTCATCAGGACGGCACCGTGGTGGACGACCCCGGTGTCCTCGTCGCGATAGACCCCGTCCGGATCGAGGGCCCTGAGCAGGACCGGGGCGGTGGCACGGCGCAGGGCGGACGGCTGCCAGACGAACACCACGGTCTCCGGCCCGCGCGTGTACTGCACCGCGCCCTCCCCGAGGCGGTACATCCTGCCGCCGTGCACGATCGGCCGGATCCGCTTGTACTGCTCCACGAGCGCCGTCGCCCAGCTCAGGTCCTCCGCACTCCAGGCGCGCAGGTCGCCGCCGATGCCGAGCGCTCCCGCCATCGCGACGTGGAAGCGGTAGCGGACCGGGGACGGGCGGGCGGTGATCTGGTTCGGGCTGTCGGTGACCCAGGCCCCCATCGTGCAGGCGGGATAGATCTGCGTGTAGCCGTGCTGGATGGCGACCCGCTGGAGCGCGTCGGTGTTGTCGGAGGTCCAGATCTGGTCGGCACGGGCCAGCATGCCCAGGTCGGCCCGGCCGCCGCCGCTGGCGCACCCCTCGATGAGCAGGTCCGGGTGGTCGGCGCGCAGTCGGTCGATGACGGCGTACACGTTCCGGATGTACGGGATCCAGACGTCGTCTCCGGCCTCGGTGAAGGGGCGGTTCATGTCCCACTTCAGGAAGGAGATGTCGTTCCTGATCACCAGGTCGTCCAGCCAGCCGTGCGCCCACTCGGCGACGTCGGAACGGGAGAAGTCGAGCAGCAGTTGGTTGCGCAGCTCCGTCCGCGTGCGGTTCGGCTGGTGCAGCACCCACTCCGGATGCGCGCGGTGGAGGTCGCTGTCGGGGTTGACCGACTCCGGTTCCACCCAGATGCCGAATCTCATGCCGAGCCGTTTCACGTGGTCGATCAGAGGCGTGAGACCACGTGGAAAGCGGTCCGGGTTGGGCCACCAGTCGCCCAGCCCCGCGTGATCATCGGTCCGCCCGCCGAACCAGGCGTCGTCCATCACGAACAACTCGACGCCGACGCTCGCGGCCCGTTCGGCCAGCGCCATCTGCTGTGCCTCGGAGATGTCGAACTCGGTCGCCTCCCACGAGTTGTAGATCACCGGTCGGACGCGGTCGGGGGCGGGCAGGACGTGCCGGCGGATGTGGTCGTGCCAGCGGCGGCTCGTGCCTCCGAAGCCGTCGGGCGCGTACACGCCGGTGAAGACGGGCGTTTCGAGCTCCTCGCCCGGCCCGAGCCGCCAGGTCAGCCCCTCGTGGCCGAATCCGCCGGTCCATCCGGCGCGGCCGTCCTGGTCACGGTCGAGGGTCATGCGCCAGCTCCCGCTCCAGGCGAGCGCCGTGCTCCACACGTCGCCGTGGTCCTCGGTCGCGTCGCCCGCGTCGAGCATCAGCCACGGGTTCACCTGGTGGCCGCTGTGCCCGCGCCTGCTCGTCAGCACGGTCTCGGCCTCGGGTACGAGACCACGCCGGACCTGGAACTCCCGCCCCCAGTCACCGACCACATGGGTCATCCTGTAGTCCTCGCGCGGCGGCATCGTCCAGGCCGCCGAGTCGCAGCGCAGGACGGTGACCGGCTCGCTCCCCGCGTTGCGCAGCCGGGTCCAGCGCTCGATCGCGTCACTGCCGGACCGCACCCGGTAGTGCAGCGTGATCTCCAGCGGGTAGTGCCGGTCCGCCATCCGGATCGCGAGGTGCCCGCCTTCTGCCTTGCCCCCTGCCTCGCCGCCTGCGCTACCGCCCGCGTCCGTGTCGATGTCCGTGTCGATGTCCGTGCCGATGTCGTGGCCGAGGTGGCGCCACTCCACCCCGCGTACGGCGTCGCCGTACCGGATCTGGAGCGAGGCCGCGCCGAACCGTCCGCCGCCCTCGGCCGGAAGCTCCTCGCGGTCCGGCGGCAGGGTGCGCGCCTGCTCGATCGTCAGCCGCCGCCCCCAGTGCACGTTGTACGGGGCGTCGTCGGAGCCGAGCCGGACGGCGTAACCGCTGGACGGAGTGGACAGCAGCCACAGCCGCGCGTCCGCGTCGTAGATCATCATGGTCCTCCCGGGGTGAGGCGTTCAGGCGCCGGTCCGCAGCCACACGGCGGTGTCGGCGGGAAGCAGGCCGCCATCGAGCGGCCCGCTGGCGAGTAGCACCTCGTCGTACGCGGGCAGTTCGACCGGCTCCGTACCGAGATTGGCGACGAGGACGAAGCCCGGTTCCCGCCCGAACGCCAGCACGTCGGGACCGAGATCCAGCCAGGTCATGTCACCGTCGCCGAGCGCGGGATGGCGGCGGCGTTCCGCCAGCGCGGCCCGGTAGAGGGCGAGCATCGAGCCGGAGTCGGCCCGCTGACGCTCGACCGCCAGGTCCGCCCAGTCGTCGGGCTGCGGCAGCCAGGTGCGGACCGGCCGGTCGGCGAAGCCGTACGGCGCGGCGGAACCGGCCCAGGGGAGCGGCACGCGGCAGCCGTCCCTGCCCATGAAGGTCCGGGCCGTGCGCTCGAACATCGGGTCCTGGCGCTGATCGTCCGGGATGGCCAGGTGCTCGGGCAGGCCCAGCTCGTCGCCCTGGTAGATGTAGGCCGCGCCCGGCAGCGCGAGCAGCAGCAGCGCCGCCGCGCGGGCCCGGCGGGTCCCCAACGCGCGGTCCACGTCGATGCGGCCGAGCAGGACGTCGGGGGTGGGGTTGCGGACGAGGGCCTGGTCGACGCCGTACCGGGTCACCATGCGGGGCACGTCGTGGTTGCCGAGCACCCACGGGACAGAGCCGCCGGTCTCGACGGCGAGTCGGTGGGAGTCGTCGATGACCGCGCGGAACTCGGCCGCGGACCACGGTGTCGGCATCAACCGGAAGTTGAACAACTGCGCAAGGCCGTCCCCGGCGAGGTACGGCGCGGCCCTGGCGGCGTCGTCGAACCAGATCTCGGCCACCGTGCCGCGCGGCCCGGGGAACGCTTCTGCGGGATAGGAGTCCAGGATCTTCCGCCACGACCGGTACAGCTCCAGCAACTCGGGCTGGTGCTCGTACGGCACCGGCGTGCCGTCGGGGATGAGGTAGGCGTTCTGGCGGTCGGGCGGCAGGTCGGGGAGGCCCTCCTGCTTGTACAGCATGGCGGCCACATCGATGCGGAAGCCCGCCACGCCCCGGTCCAGCCAGAAACGCAGCACCCGCTCGAACATCGCCACCACGTCGGGGTTGCGCCAGTTCCAGTCCGGCTGTCCCGAGTCGAACAGGTGCAGGTACCACTGGCCGTCGGCGACGCGGGTCCAGGCGCGGCCGCCGAAGTTCGACTGCCAGTTGTTGGGCTCGTCGCGGAAGATGAACCGGTCGCGCCCCGGGCTGCCGGGCGGTGCCGCCAGGGCCTCCCTGAACCAGGGGTGTTCCGAGGAGCAGTGGTTGGGCACGATGTCCACGATCACCCTGATCCGGCGCGCCGCCGCCTCCACCACGAGGGCGTCGAAGTCGGCCAGCGTGCCGTACCGGGGATCCACGTCGCAGTAGTCGGCGACGTCGTAGCCGCCGTCCGCCATCGGCGAGGGATAGAACGGGCTGAGCCAGACGGCGTCCACTCCCAGCTCGGCCAGGTGGTCCAGCCGCGTCCGCACGCCGCGCAGATCCCCCTCCCCGTCGCCGTCGGCGTCGGCGAAGCTGCGCGGATACACCTGGTAGACGACGGCGTCACGCCACCACGGGCCGGACGCGGGGATGGCCGCGGGATCGGGCATAGGGATGGTGCCGCTCGAAGGATCGGCCATCGAGGCCGGCACCGGGTCGGATGTCGAGGTGGGCATCGGGTCGGACATCGTTTCCTCTCTCTTCCGCGCGCTCTACCGAACGCCGCGGATCTTCCAGACGAGTAGGGCGCCGCACGCGGCGAACGCCGCCGCGACGCCGTACATCAGGGGGTAGCCGCCGGCGGAGGTGACCAGGGGCGCGGCGACCACCGGGCCGAGGACGCCGGCGGCCGAGTTCGCCAGGCTCACCACCCCGAGGTCCTTGGCCCGGTCGGTGGCGGCGGGCAGCAGCTGGGTGACCATGGCCTGGTCCACCGACGCGAACATCCCGGTGCCCGCGCCGAGGAGCGCCGCCGCGGCGATGACGGCCGGCCAGCTCGCCAGTGTGGCGAGCACCAGCGCGGAGGCGCCCATGGTCAGGCCGCCTACGAAGACGATCGGCTTGCGCCGCCCGATCCGATCTGACAGCCAGCCCGCCAGCAGGCCCGGCGCGACGCTGCTCAGCGTGAAGACCGTCACCAGGACCAGCACGCCCTGCTCGGCCGTGGATCCGGGGAAGAGCCGCTCGTACCGCACGGCGTCCCTCAGGAAGAAGAGCAGATAGCCGATTCCCATCGAGAGCGTGAGATTGATCAGGAACCTGCTCAGCCAGGCCCAGGCGAAATCGGGATGGCGGCGCGGGCTGATCCAGAGGCCGGTGACGAACGCGCGCGGCTCCAGCCTGCGGCCGGGGGAGCGCGCGATCGGGGCCTCGCGGGTGAGGAGACCGAAGGGCAGCACCGTCAGGAGGACCAGGGCCGCCACCGCCACGTACCCGGGGAACAGGCCGGTGACCGCCATCGTCACGACCAGGCCGCCGAGCAGCGGCCCGGTGAGCTGGCCCACGCCCGCCAGCGCGGACACCTTGCCCCGCTGGCGTACGGGTACCTGGTCGGGGACGGTCGCCACCGCCGTGGCCATCATCGCGGTGAAGGAGAGCTGGGCCAGGCACCAGCCCACCACCAGTCCGCCCAGCGACTCCTGGCCGCCGAGGAAGACCAGTGAGGTCGCGCAGAGCAGCGCGCCCGTCACGATCCAGGGGCGGCGGCGGCCGAACCGGCCGACGGTCCGGTCCGACAGCGCGCCGAACACCGGATTGGCGATGGCGGTGAACACGGCTCCCGCGGCGAAGACCACGGCCAGGGACGCCTCCTTGTGCAGAGGGTCGATGCGCTCCACATGGGACGGCAGCAGGATCTGGCCTCCCGTGGTGGAGGCCATGACGATCCCCATCTGGACCATGGCGAGGAGGGACATCCAGCCGACGGAGACCCTCCGGGTGGGCTCCGCGGGTACGGCACCCGATCCGGCGTCGTGCGAGGTGGGCGCCTCGGATAAGGGGGTGTCCCGTTCGGTGCCGCGTTCACTGTCAGGTTCGGCATCGCTTTCGGCGTCGAGTCCGGAGTTGGGTTCGGCGTCGAGTCCGGAGTTGGGTTCGGCGTCGCGTTCGGAGTCGGGTTCGGGTGTGGTGCGCCGATCGGCCACGGACGCCCCTCCTGTCCTAAGGTGAGTGGGCGCCACGTTAGAACATGACGGGGTGTCATGTTAAGACCCTGGAGGGATCACGTTGGCCAGTCACGGCATCCGTCGCAGGCCGGTCCAGAAACGCAGCATCGAACGGGTCGAACGGATCCTCGACGCCTGCGCCGGGCTCCTGGACGAGGTCGGCTTCGACGCCCTGACCACCTCGGAGGTCGCCCGCCGCGCGGGTGTGCCGAGCGGTACGGTCTACCAGTTCTTCGACGGCAAGCCCGGCATGATGCGCGAGCTCGCCATGCGCAACCTGGAGCTGCTGATCGAGCGGCTGCGGCGCCGCTCCGCCGACGAGCCCGCGCTCACCTGGCCACGGGCGGCCGAGGTCGTCATCGAGGAGACCATCGAGATGCGCCGCAGCGTCCCCGGTTTCACCGTGGTCGACTTCGCCGACACCCGCCCCGGTGGCGCGTCCTTCCTGCCCGACGGCGAGACGGAGGAAGGCGGGGACGTGCTGGCCGACCGGCTCTACGCGTTCGCCGTCGAGGAGATCGGGCTGCCTCCGATCACCGACCCGCATCGCGTCATGCGGCTCGCCATCGAGGCCACGTCGGTGGCGCTCGCCCTGGCCTTCCGCGCCTCGCGCCAGGGCGACCCGGCGATGATCGACCAGGCACGGCGGCTGCTGCGCGCCTACTTCGCCGACCTATCCGCCTGACCCCGCCTGATCCGGGTGCGGCTACGCGGCGGACGAGCGGGAGAAACGTCTTGCCGGACTCTCAGGGGCGGGCGTCCTGCCGGTTCTTCTTCGGTTGCCGGGTACTGTCATGGCCTTGTCGAGATGTCCGCCACGGCGGCATCACCGCTTGGGCTGGAACACGGAATGAGGCTGCCCACGGCCAGTTCGACAACCTCAGTCGCGAGCGCGCCCAGATCATGGTCGACGGCATCAACCTGTTCATCCGCCAGCACATCCCTGACAGGTAGATGGCGCTCCAATGGAGCCTCAGGAGGTTGATCACGCGCCACGTTGAGCCCGAGGTATTCCGCGTCGCCCGCCCCGAACTCGACTACGACGGACTCGCCCGCTACCTCCACGACATCGGCGACTCCTGGCTGGAGTGCCTCGACCGCGAGGCCCGAACTGATCAACCCCAGACTGTCAGCAAAATTTGCTGACAGTCTGGGGTGTCTACGCGCGTGCTCGACACGAGGATTCGTGCTGATCCCCGAGGGCGGTTCTCGTTGAGAATCCACCCGGTTCATTTCAGAGGCAGAAGTCCCCGTAGTAGCCGAGGGTGCAGTCGTCGACGACAACTACGCCGCCGCTCCAGGGACGACCCCAGGTACCCCACGGGTTACCCCAGGGGTGACCCCAGTAGCCGGCCGGCCGACCCCAGCCGCCCGGCCGACCCCAGCCGCCCGGCCGACCCCAGCCGCCGGGCCGACCCCAGTCGCTGTGGGTGGTGTTGACTGCGGCGCTGTCGACCTGCGCGACAGTAGCTGGGCTCTCCGGTGCGAGCGTCTCCGCCGAAGCGGCGACTGGCGCCATGACGGCGAAAGCGACGCAGGCGGAACTGGCGAGAAGTACGCGGTGGAGCATGCTTGTGGATCCTCTCCTGTCCATGTGTGGTCACTAGCTGTGACCGCTTCCACGCTATCCATCTGTCGATCATGGATCTGGACGGAGACACATCAAGGGATGGCAATCATATGATCCTGTCGACGGATTGCCCCGTGGGAGCGAGATGATCCGATGGCCCGGCACATTCGCCGGAAGTCTGGTCGAATGGTCATAATGCGTATCAACATGCGTTGCGATATCCGCAAGTCATGATCCAAGCCAG
The DNA here is from genome assembly GCF_020826795.1 of Microtetraspora sp. AC03309. NCBI lineage: Bacteria > Bacillati > Actinomycetota > Actinomycetes > Streptosporangiales > Streptosporangiaceae > Microtetraspora > Microtetraspora sp. AC03309. Next base: position 102,178 of record NZ_JADDIL010000009.1, read on the forward strand.
CGCCGATGCCGACATCAAGCGGGCCTGCCAGGAGTGGCAGGCGCCGGCGTCACCGATGAGAAGTTGGGGCAATCGCGGGCGGCGCAGGGCTCCACGCGCACCTGGCCGCGCTTCCGCCCGAGCACGTGTGGGAGATCTCGGCCGCCGCCGCGCCGCTCGCCTCGACCGCTGAGGAGGTGCTCTCTGAAGCGCAACAGGACCAGCCGTGACCGCCCGCTGCCGCGAACCTCCCGTCGAACCCATCGACGGCCCCGGCACCTGGTCCACCTACGGATGCGCCTCAGCGCGAGAGCCTCGCCCATGGATGTACCACGGCAAACAGTGATGCACAGCCTCGATCACATACGAATCGACGTCCAGCCACGCCCACATCCGAGTCTTCTTCGTCCGTAGGACTCATTATGAGTGGAATTGATCTTGTCGGGGAAGCGGGCCTCTGACCTGCTGCCCTGCGCTGCGTCGATCATCTTTCACCTACGGTGTTCCGCGTATGTGCCGGATCTTGAAATGCGCTTCCACATGGCTTTGAGGTCTTGCTGTACGCAACGAGCGCCTCATAGTGTCCGCTGTGTGGTGGTCGAAGGTGGGCAGTCCGAAGCGGCCCTGGAGTTCTTGCGTACCTTGGGGTCGGGGCAGGTTCGCCAGGGAGTTGTCACCTCCATTGAACGCTGCGGCGTATTCGTGGATCTCGATGGTGCTGATGGCCTGGTGCTCGTGCCTGAGTTGGCGTGGTGCCACTTCGAAGACGCGTCCGAGATCGTCCAGGTCGGCCAGGAGGTTGTCATGGTCCTGGATGTTGATCTTGAGTGTGCGCAGGTGTCACTGTCGTTGAAGGCGCTGCAGAGTGATCCGCGGGTAGAGATCGCGCGGACGCGGCCAAGCCCGTCCTCGCGTACACGCGAACGTGCGGTCAATAGCGCTGGCGTAGGTGCGGTGGGTGTTGGGTGTTGGCATCCCGTGACGACTCAGCCACTGGTTGAGAATTGCGAGCACATCGCTGTGTAGGGATGTGTCGGCAAGGTCGTTGCGGGACCTCCAGACGGACCGAAGGAGATGTCGTTGCAGCAGGTATGGGCCGGTGTGGACATGGCGTCGTGAACAATCCAGGCGCGTCGGGAGCGAACCAGGTGACTCCGGCCGTCTCAACAGAGAACAGCGGACGCGAAGCCTCCGCGTGATCCCCAGTTGCCGGCAGAACGGAGCGGTCATGCGCGTCGCCATCTTCATCACTGCCGTCACCGTCGTCGTGGGGGCCTGTTCCCCCGCCCCGGCGGGGTCCATCGACGCCTGGCACGCGCCCGCGAGCGGCACATCGCAGCTCGGCGCTGTCCAGCATGCCTGGCCCGGCTGGCAGATCGTCAAGGTCAGCAACATTCCCAGGCACGACGTGCTCAACGATGTGACGGTCCTGCCTGGAGGAACGGTATGGGCGGTCGGGCAGCGAGACGTGGACGGCGTGAACAGGGGCGTGGTCGAGCGGTTCGACGGCAGATCGTGGACGTCGATCGCGAACAGCCCGCCCTTCGGCCTGAAGGTGATCACCGCCATCTCGGACTCGGACGTGTGGGTGTTCGGCAGCAGTCTGGCCGTGCACTGGAATGGCCGTTCCTGGACGAACCACTCCCTGGGCGGCTCCCTGGGCGGCGGCTTCACCGCCACCGGCGCGGCCGGCGTACGTGCGACGGACGTGTGGGCCGTCTCACCGTCGGTGCCCACGGCCAGGCACTGGAACGGCACCACGTGGGCGTCCGTTCCCGTGCCGGGCTTACTCAGGGCCATCGACGCGCATGCCGGCGGAGAGGTTTGGGCGGCGGGGCGCAACGGGCAGCAGCCCCTCGTCATCCGCTGGAACGGCACGGCCTGGGCGGAGGTCCCCCTGCCCGCACTGAAGCTCCCGTCGGCTGATGCCCTGGCCACCCTGGACGACATCGCGGTGCTCGGACCGAAGGACGTGTGGGCGGTCGGCAGTCTCAGCTGGAATAGACCAGAGGAGACGCACTCCCGGAGCCTGAGCGCGCACTGGGACGGCACCACATGGACGATGGCAGTGGGCACGGTCGACGGCCAGCAGCTCAGGAAGGTGGAGGCGGACGGCACCGGCGGGCTCTGGATAGTCGAGTCCAAATGGAACCCCACCCTCTGGCACGTGACCGGCAAGACCTGGACGAAGGTGCCGCTACCTTCCACAGCCAGGACAGCCGCAGCCAGGCGGGACACCGTGCTGTCCTCACTCGCGCGCCAGCCCGGGACGGCGACAGTGTGGGCGGTGGGGTCCACGGCCCGGGACGACCTCTCGGCGAACGGCACGTTCTGGCGCATCTCGTGAGACCGCACATGACGGCCTGAAAGCACCTGTGGGGCGAGGACTGAAAGCAACTGCAACTAGAACTGCAACTAGAGGCCCCGTGGAGATCAAAAAGCCCCCCTCGCTACGACTTCCGTTCTAGGAGTCGTCGCAACACCCCAGCTTGGGGAGTGCGATGGAGTTCGAGATCCGCAAGATCCGGTCCCCTCAGGGGCGACGGAAGCTGACTCGTGAGCGGGGGTGCCGGGGATCATGCGCGGCAAGCGGTACACCGACTCGGGGGAGACCCACGACGAACGCGGCCTCAAGTATCGCGGGGCGAAGGAGACCCGGCCCGTTCCGATCCCGCCCGAACTGGTGACGATCCTGCGCGACCACATCGCGGCCCACGGCGTCGCCGCTGACGGGCGGCTGTTCCGCACCGAGTCCGGCAAAGCCTTCTCCGGCTCGACGTTGTCCAAGATCTGGAAGGAAGCACGCGGGTACGCCTTCCCTCCGGACGCCGTCGCGTCGCCGCTGGCGGCCCGGCCGTGCGACCTGCGGCACGCGGCGGTCTCGCTCTGGCTGAACGCGGGGGTCCATGCCCCGGAAGCCGCGGAACGAGCCGGGCACGGTGTGGACGTGATGTTGCGCGTCTACGCCAAGTGCATCGACGGGCAACGCGAGATGGCCAACCGCCGAATCCTGGAAGCCCTCGCCTGATGAGACGAGATCACATCGAAGGACCCTGGGAGATCTCCCGGGGTCCTTCGATGTTCAAGGCACGATGGCGGGCCATAAGATCCGCACATGTCGGAGACGATGATCCCTTATCTGTTATTCGTCCTCCCCGGTGTGCTTTTCGGTGTGGCGTTCCTCTTGTGGCTCACCCGATTAAGCAAGATCCTTCGGCAGCGGCGCGTGCTCAAGTACGTCGATCCGATGCGGGCGATGGATCTGACGGGGCGGGTCCGTCAGCTCAAGGTGAGGGGCCGCGAGGAGGAGGCCGTCATCCTCGTCCAGGACGAGATCGGGATGGACGAGCGCACCGCCCGCTCGTGGGTCAGATGCCTGTGACCCGTCCGCAAACTGCTGGAGCCACCTGGGAAAACGGGGCAAAGAGCATTCCGCGTATGTTCCGCGACCACTGGCATCCGGCTGCTTTCGGCGGCTCTCGGCTGCCTGTCACGTCAACCATCATCAGACGAGAAACCGCAGGTGGTAGGGCATATTCACTGAACAAGTCGAGTAGGGCGGGTGGGACTTGAACCCACGACCCACGGATTCATCATCCGAGGTATGTCACAGTTCTCGCTCGCCATTAATTAAACGGACATCATGCCCCAAAACAGGGCCAGCGGTGAGATAGGGGTATTCCCCGGAGAGTTCCGAACTTACCCTTTTCCTATTCGTGTGCGAGGTGGGCACGAACCGACAACAGCCAAGGGGAGCGATGGAGACATCGACCAGACAGGATGCCGAGGCATCGCGTCCGGGTGCCGAGGGGTCGGCTCCGGCACTGCGGCTGAAGGGTCTTCACAAGGTCTTCGCCGACAACGTCGCGGTCAACCATGTCGAGCTGATCGTTCCTCGGGGCTCGTTCTTCGGCCTCGTCGGGCCCAACGGCGCCGGAAAGACCACGGTGCTGTCGATGGCAGTGGGCCTGCTGCGACCCGACGACGGCCGGTCCGAGGTGTTCGGCGTCGACGTGTGGTCCGAGCCGGTCCGGGCCAAGTCACTGATGGGCGTCCTGCCGGATGGTCTCGCGATGCCCGAGCGGCTGACCGGCCGGGAGCTGCTGACGTTCATCGGGCAGCTGCGCGGCATCGCCGACGACGTGGTGGCTCAGCGGACGCAGGAACTGCTCGATGTCATGGAGCTCAACGGCGCCGAGCGCACGCTGATCGTCGATTACTCCACCGGCATGCGCAAGAAGATCGGTCTCGCGACCGCGCTGCTGCACGGGCCCCGGCTGCTGGTGCTCGACGAGCCCTTCGAAGCGGTCGACCCGGTCTCGGCGGCCGCGCTCAAGTCGATCCTGGTGCGGTTCGTCGCCTCGGGCGGCTCGGTGGTCCTCTCCAGCCACGTCATGGCACTCGTCGAGCAGTTGTGCGACACCGTCGCCGTGATGGCCGAAGGTAAGGTCGTCGCCGCCGGCCCGCTCGACGAGGTGCGCGGCGGCGGCACCCTGGAGGAGACCTTCGTCCGCCTCGTGGGCGTCGAGGTCGGCGACGGGGAGGGGTTGTCGTGGTTGGCATCCTGATCCGGATGAAGCTGGTGATCATCCGCCACTCCATGACCGGGGGCAAGGCCACCTGGATGGTCGTCGGCGGCGTCATCGGGGTCGCCCTCGCGGTCGCCACGATCTGGCTCAGCCTGGTGGAGACCACCCACCCGACCGTGGTGGCCGATCTGCTCGCCGCGGTCTACGTCATGTGGATGCTCGGCTGGATCGTCGGACCGGTCTGGGGCGGCTCCACGGTGTTGCGTGTCGACCACTTCGCACTGCTGTCCGTGCCGCATCGACGGCTCGCCGTCGGGCTGCTCGGTGCGGCCTTCGTCGGCATCACCACCGCTGTGACGCTCCTGGCCTTCCTGAGTCTGATCGTCTACGCCGCCCGCCTCGGCGTCGTGCCCGCGCTGGCGGCGGTGCCGGCCGTGGTGCTGCAGTTGGTCTTCGTCGTCCTGCTCTCGCGGGTAGCCATGGTCGTCTTCGGTGTCGTGGCGAAGTCCCGCATCGGCGCCGCTTTCACTGGCGTCCTCATCGCCGCGATGATGGTGCTTGCCCAGTCCGGCTGGATGGTCGCCGCCGCGATCAAGATCTCCGGGGTGCTCACCCACGGCTTCGGCCCCGGCTTCTCGAACGCGGTTCGGGCCATCCCGTCCGGGTGGGGGCTCGTCGCCGTCGAGTCGGCCGACCGGGGCGAGTGGTGGGTGACGCTCGGCGCGCTCGCCGGGCTGGCACTGCTCATCGTGCTGCTGCTCCTCTGCTGGAGCCGCAGCCTCGGCACACCGCGGCGGGCCAGGGTCACCATCCGCGGCTCGCGCAATGCCAAGGTTTCCAGCCGTGGGCTGTTCGCCGGGAACACCGGCGCCGTGTTGCGCAAGGAGCTGCGCACCTGGTGGCGTGACCCGCTGCGGACCCAGACGGTGTTCGTCCCGTTGGTCTGGGCGCTGGGCACGGCCCTGCTGCCACTCACGTTCGACGCGAAGCTGCTGTTGCCCTGGGCCGCCCCGGCGCTCGCCGTCATGGCCGGCAGCGCCGCGTCCAATCTCTACGGCCAGGACGGCACCGCGCTGTGGATGACTCTGCTCACCGGCAGCGAACGTGCGGACCTGCGCGGCCGGCAGTTGGCCTACCTGCTCATCTTCGGCCCCATCACCCTGATCATCGCGGTGGTCTTCACCGCGTGGAGCGGTCTGACCTGGGCCTGGCCCTGGGTGCTGGCCTTCGTGCCGGCGATGCTCGGCGGCGGGGTCGGCCTCGGTGCGCTCATCTCGGTGGTGGCACTCGCACCCGGCCCCGACGCTCACAAGCGCCCCGACAACCCGTTGGAGCACGGCGACACGACCGGCCAGGCCAACCTCATGTTCTGGGGCGGGCTGCTGCCGGGGATCCCGGCGGCGACGTTCCTCACACTCGGCACCGTGTATGACAACGCGTTCCTGCTGTGGACGGCCGTCCCGGTCGGTGTGGCCACGGGCGTCTTCCTCGCCTGGTGGCTCGGGCGGGTGGCGATCCGTCGCCTGCAGGTGCGCGGCCCGGAGATGCTCTTCCTCATGCGCACCGGCCGCAGCACCACGTCGGTCAAGATCGAGATACCGAAGCGGAGCGCGTGGATCTCCGTCATCGGCTGGACGCTGGGCTCGATCGCGCTCTTCCCACAGGGGATCGTGCCGATGATCGTCCTGTTGGTCGACGTCGACGTGAGGTCGTGGTTCCTGGCGCTCTACCTTCCCGGAGTGCTCCAGTGGCCCACAGCTGTCGTCATGGTCCTGCTCGGCTCCTACCTGTACTACCTCGCCATCAAGGTGACCATCCCGAAGAAGCCCCCGACCTCACCGGGCGACCCGGACGGTGACGGCATGGCTGAGTCGCCCGTCCCGCCGACCGGGCAGCGCCAGGAGCTCGAATCCGTCTGCGCGGTGTCATCCGAAATGCGCCACCAAGGCGACCACCCGTGATGGCGTCGATGAGCGCGCGGGCCGACCGCCACCTACGGCTGGGCCAACTGCCAGAGCGCCGCTGAGGACCACAGGATCGCGATGAGGGTGACCAGGGTGCCGCCGGCGAGTGGCAACGCCCAGCCGGGTAAGTGCCGGCTCCGGACGAGGAGTACCTTCGCGGCGAATGCGCCGTAGAAGAAGCAGCCGGCGAGGGAGTGCAGGGCGACCCGGGCGCTGTCCGTCTGCACTCCGTAGGCGGTGATGCAGTGGTAGGCGATGGGTAGCGAGAGCACGAACAGCACGGCTCCACCGACGCGGTGGGCGAGGTGGACCGGGCGGGGGGCGGCGCCGGCCCCGGGTAGCCGTTGGTAGATCCACAGCGCCAATATGAGCTGGTAGAAGGCCAGGACCAGCAGCGCCGTACCGACTTGCGCCTTCAGAAGGTTCGCGTCGTCGCCGCGGCGCCCGAACAGGCTGCTGGCGAAGTCCGGGGTGTGTATCCGGCCGAAGGCGTACAAGGCCGCCGTCACGGCCAGGGCGAGCCCGGCGGCCGTCGCCAGCCGCAGCCGGGCCGGGCGGGGTGACATCCTCGGCGCAGCTCCCACGTCCGCCTGCTCCCTCCCCATGATCCCGGCCGCCGGGGCCGTAGCGACAGCCCGCTCGACGTTGCGCGTATGGCAGCTGTCGTGGCCGACAGCAATCAGCCCGTTTCGATCTTCTTGCCCTTCGGGTCGAGCACGTACCACTTGGCACCAAAGGAGTCGACACCCTGCCCGGTGATGTCGCCGGGCTTGACGTCGGTGACGAAGTAGTACAGCGGGTGGCCGTTGTAGGTGACCTGGGTGGTGTGGTCGGTCCTAGCGGTGGTGCCGAGCAAGGCGGGTGATGCGCCGTTGCCGGCCTGCGGCTTGCCCGCGGTGGTCAGGGGCGGCCAGGCGGTCGCGCACCTGCTGTAGCAGGTCGAGCTGGTGCCCTTGTCCGCCTCGAACAGGTACAGCGTGCGTCCTCGGCCGTCGACGAGGATCTTGCCGAGCCTGGAGTCTCGGACCGCGACGGTGGCGTTCGCGACGGTGGCGCTGGCGGGGCTGGCGCTGCCGGCCGGGGTCTTCCCGGTCGGCGAACTCGGGACAGCCGGCGCGAGCTTCGACTGGCCGAGCGCGTAGCGGGCGATGGCGGTGCCGAGTTCGTTGCCGGACTTGTGGTCGAGCCGGGTGTGCACGCCCCCCCAGATGCGGCTGAGCCCGGCTTCGGTCGCGGTGGCGCTCAAGCTGGTATAGGGCTTGGCGTAGGACCGCGGGCTGCCGGCGCTCGCCGGTGAGGCGAGGGTGAAGGTGTTGCGGTCGCCGTAGAAGCGGGCGATTACGGTAGCGGCGGCCGTGCTGATGTCGCTGTGCATGCCCGGGTAGGACGGGTCCGGAGGGGTGGTGACCAGCGGGGTCCATGACGGGTCTCGCTTGACCTGCGGGTTGTCGGCGGCGAGGCGGATGGCGGTGACCGGCCGCCAGAACCGGTATGTGTACTTGGCGTCGTAGATGCCGATGGTGGCATCGGCGAGGGTGAGGTTGAGCAGGGCGAACATGTCCGCCGACTGGTCGAGGTCGCTGTGGCGCGCGAGGGCGACCTGTTGGGCGACGTCGTACCAGTAGTTCTGGGCGGGGCCGCCCCAGAGCTTGGCGAGCCTGGTCTGTTCGGCCGTCCGCGTGATGCTGCGGGCGGCGCCGATGGTCTTGACCTCGTTGATGGCGGCCGCGTACGCACGGCTGGTCAGCGTCGGGGGCGCGCCAGGACGGAACTGGTGGCCGGTACGGAGGAGGAATGGGGTGACTTTGCCCCAGTTGGTGAACTCCGGTGCCTTGAAGGCGGGCGGAGTCGACCGGTAGTCGCCGGGTTTGCCGGTGGTGGCGTAGGGCGGCGGGGTGGCGTCGGCGCCGTCGTGCGCGCGCAGGGCGATGATGGCGCGGGCCGCTTGGGCGCCGACGTTGATGCCCTCCTGTTTGGCGCGGCCGTCGGGAATGTCGGCGAGATCGGTGGACAGTTGGCGGTCCAGGCTGGTCTTGTGCGCCGGGTACAGGGCGGTGAGGGCGCCGTGCGCGGCCGCCGCGGCCGCGGCGGGGCGTGAGGCATCCCGTGGTGCGGTGAGGCTGGGGCCGTAGAGCGGGTGAGCGCGGCTGATCGCGTTGACCGCGTCATAGACGGCTGCGCTCATGATGGCGAAGTTACGTGTGGGGTGGACGGTGGACGGCTCCGCGTGCGGATTGCGCACGATGTCGAGCAACGTCCGGTTCCACTCGATCACCACGTTGCCCCGGGTCGGCTGCGCGACGACGTGCGCGGTCCCGAGCGGGGTGGCATGGGCGGCGGGTGCCGTGGCGTGCTGGGCACCGAGTGTCAGGAAGGCCACCGCGAGCGCGAGCACAGACCGCCGCTGGGTTCTTCTTGGTTCGGGAAGTGCGAGGATCCTCACGATCCTCCTCCTGTCAGGTAGCGGAGGGAGGAAAGATGACAAGCCACTTCAGCGTCTCTACGCCAACCAACGCCCACCGTGTCAGGGACCCCCGCTTCTCAACCCAGGCGGGATTTAGCCGTGCCGGTCGTCACCGTGCGGGCTCGTAGGGCTTGCGTCGTCAGGACCCGCTCGGCGCATCGCTGGTTCGCTTGCGGAAGCCGCTCCAGTCATTGCGAAAAGCACCGTAACGACAGGACACGACTAAAGCCGTAATCTCGCCGTTCTCTTCATGGACGCCAGTGCCCCTTCGTCAGCATTGCTCGATTGGTTCGAATATTGAACGCAGAAGGCTCTCTCTCCTGGACGAAGGCACTTCCCGATCGGGTGGCTGGCGGCGAGAAACTTCTATTCACGGGCCGCTGGAACAGGGCAATCAAAACGCCTTCCGTGCCGGATGTAATCAAACATCCCATACCGCCGCATTCACTACCATAGCCGACAGCAAACGCGCGTAAACATTGCCGAGGCAAAGCCCTATGCAAGCTGGACCATCCACTCCGCAGCGCGGGCAGGGCCCCGGCAAAGTCGTTTAGCGCCGGTTGATCATGTGATGCCCAGGATCGCGAGGGGTCTGCTGGCGTCGCGGGCGAGGCACCGCAGGGCTTGGGCGATGTTGGTCTGCCAGGCCAGGCGGATCGCACTGATCGCGAGGTTGCGCAACGTGGCCATCACACGAGGAGCATTGCCAGTACGAGCCTGGGAGCGGTCTTCGTCGTAGGCGACGTCGCGGACGTAGTGCACCTTGTTCTCGATGGTCCAATGACCACGGATCCAGGCGGCCAGTTCGGCGGGCCGGGCGTGGTGGACGGGAACACTGGTGATCGCATGAACGGTGACGGTTCGCCATCTCGCGCCCGGCCGCAGGCCGCGGACCTGGCGTTTGATCTGCATCGCCTGGAGGGCGTGCGGGAAGACGATGCCGGCCGCGATGCTGACCACCTTGATCGAGCGGTGTTCCTCGCGGCCGTGACCTCGATCCTTGTCACGATGGCCGACCTCGACCTGTCGCCAGGGAAACGCGGTGAGCTGGCGGTGCAGACCCGGCTGGTTCTTCTTCACGACCAGCAGGTAGTGCGCGCCCTTCTCCGTGACCAGGAAGGTGGCGTGGTCGCGCTGGGTGTGCAGCGCGTCAGCAGTGACCACCTTCCCTGCCAGGTCCAGCCCCGCCAGCAGCGGCCGGACGCGCGTGATCTCGTTGGTCTACCGTCCACGTCGGTCTGCGCCAGCACCGTGCCGGTGCGGTGATCGACGGCTGACAGCAGATGGATGGCCCCACCCTCGCGGGGGCGGGCACCACGCAGGGCCTTGCCGTCTATCGCGATCACCTGACGCAGGCGCCGCCCATCCGGCGGGGCGCTGGAGGCGACAGGCATCCGGCTCGCAATCCATGAACCGACCGCGCGGTCAAGGACGTCGGCATCCACGTGGCCGAGCGCGCGGCGGATGGTGGCCTCATGCGGAGGCCGCCACCGCCCGGTCGCCGGATCGCGTCGGACCCCGAGGACGGCCAGGACTTGCGCGGGAGCATCGGTCACCCACTCGGCGATGGCGGTCAGCGAACACGCTCCGGCCGCGACGGTCACCGCGGCGACGGCCAGCAGCGTGCACCAGGCATGACGGACTCCACGGCGTCGCCGGGGATCAGGCACCGCGGCCAAGTGCTCTAGCAGACTCCGACAGTCCGTCACCGGGAGTCCGGCGGCGTCCGCGGGGAGAGCGGCGAGTTGGCTCAAGGCAGGCGGAATCAGGAATGATGAGGGGGCAGGCACGATCTTCTCTGATCATGTGGCGTAGACACCCTCATGATCGCTTAGGTCGTGCCTGCTCGCATGTCCGGCCGTGTCCCACAGTCAGCCCCCACGGTCCTCGACCGGAATCACGCGACTATGCCGAGGCCCTGACAGATCAGGTGCCTACCAAACCGACGCAAAGACCACCATCTAACATACCGCAGTCTGCCGTTACGAAAGGTCAATCGGGGATTTTCCGACGAATGGCCAGAACTGGAGAAGGTAGAATTCATTGCCTGGCGGAATCTTCTCAACTGTGCGATCAATGGTCGCAGTGTCCCTCAGAAGCCTGCAATGGGCTCGTATATTCCACCAGGAATTGCGCCGACCAAGATCGAAAATTGGGTGGTCGCCATCTGATCCCATCAGCTCTTCGAGGTGCACACGGCCCGCCTCGGAAAAGAATTCCTCCTCCTGAACCTCATTCCAGCCTCCCGACAAATGAGGGGTCTGATTCCATAGCTCGAAACGCACTTCAACGGTGTGGCCAGAGTCGTGAGCAGTGAGCCGCATGACATTGGGAGCTACCAGAAACCATGCGGATTCATCACCATCGAAATCCCAAGGGGCACCCTCCTCATCGATAATCTCGAACTGTGAATACTCGACCGATACCGAATCGGTCAATTCGGCGACTGGATTAGGCATTGAATTCTCCATCTGAACCGCCCAGAAGTGATTCCCTACTCTCATATAGAGGCCGGGCAGAGTCGATAGATACAGAACCTGAGACAGGCAGGCAGGGCTACCTGCATTCTCGAATGCTGAGATGCTGAAGGCTCTTCGGGCGGGCGGGCCTCTCACTCGCAGCGCACGCAGTCTGTGTCCATCGACCGAGACGACGTTCGTCTCGACTTGTGAGAATGCAGTAGGCCCTGGACAGGTGGGAGTGTCGTCCGCCCAAGAGCCTTGCGAACGACACTCCCGCCCTATGTAAGAGATTGTATTTACATCGAAGTGAATCCGATGGTGAACATATCGCCATCGATTATGCGATTGTTGTAGTACCACGCCTTGAGCGAGTTGCCGAACCTTTGGTTCTGCCTAGCGTTGATCAAGCGAACCGAGAAATTGTAGGAGGGATTTGCATTAAGTGAGCCCTGATAGGTTGAGGCGAAGGGGAACTCATCGCAGTTCAGGGCCTTGTCTCCGTACAGCTTGATACTCCCTGGCCACGTCTTTGAGATTTCGGTACGACAGATTCTCGACGACTCCTCTTGCTGCTCGTCGCGTTTGTCCCCGTTGGTCATCCTGGAGAGTGGATGTTCGCTGGTCAGACCAGGAAGATTCTTCACAGTTAACGGCGGCAATCCAGGGAAGTTGGACCCTCCAGGAACTGGATACGCACCGTTGTGGAATATGAGCGCCTTATAGAGGTGATCGAACTGCTCGGGCCACGTTTCACCGTGCTGATTGGTATCATTCCTGCCCAGATCAAGCGAAGGCATCCCCATCAAGGTGACGCACCCCCCTCCCAGCTTGTTGTACCCGAACTTGATCGCAGCTGACTTGTCGCACCGTACGAAGATCTCCGAACCTTTCCGAGCCATCTTTCTCGTGCCGGTTGAGGAGGTAACCTTTACATACGGCTGAATACTGCATTGCTCGATTCCATTGGGGGCAGCGAGGTGCGTCGACTTGAACCGAACAGAGGCGTCCCAGTCGTGGCCATCATAGCCGAGTCCCCAGGAGTAAAGCGGTCTCTTTAGTACACCGTACCCTTCGGCAGGCGCGCAAGTGCGGACCGCATCTCCAGAGTCACTGTCGTAGGCGAGATCCCATTCGAATTGCGCGTCAAATAGAGTCCCCAACGAGAATCCTGGCTGAAACTTCTGGTAAATAGTGAACTCTCGCCGGTTCAACTCTGTTTCGACTCGGACGTAATAGGTGAGGAAGGCGTCGCCGATCTTCTTTTTGACGGGGCCTCTCTTGACCCACTGGTGCGCTACCACATCCACGATCTGGCACCAGTTGAAGCGATTCTTTAACCAGCCTCGTACGCTTTTCGCCCACTCGGGATTGTTGGTGCATTCGGACCACGACGTAATGTTCTCGGGCCACGACTTGTCTGACGGAATAATATTCGCGGTGCCCATATAGCCTGAAGCTGAAGCTTGGGCCTTGCCTTGCTTGCTCCTGGCCGAAATCTTCTCACGGAGTTCCTTAACCAGCTTGGGAACTTCACGCTTCGGCCCGCTCGCCGTGGCTTTGCGTGAGGCCGCCCCCGCTACCGAGGTCATTCGCAGGTCGTCCAGATAGACGGTCTGACTTGACTCCTCTATAAGGACGTCTGCCTCCGCCCACAGCACGGCATTTGCCGTTCCTGCGGGCGCGGTGACGACAACGGTCTCCAGCGGCTGCCACAGGCCAGTGGAGAGCTCGCTGTGTCCGGCGGAGCTATCCAGAAAGTTCCAGTCGGCGTCATACCAGTCCACGCCGTACCAGCCTGTCGCGTCCGCTTCGGGGCGGACCCATCCAGTCAACTGATACGTACCCTCCGTAACGGAGAGATCCTGCGCGATCGCTGTGCAGCATCCCGGGCCGCCGAGCTTCGCTGACGCCGACCCCTCATACGCCTGTTCGGTCGACTGCGTGAGCTCATCCCCCTCCCACCACGAATACCAGGGCGATACGCCGGACTCGAAGGATGGGTTGGAATTCAGAGCGACGGAGGATGCGGTCGGCGTAGGCGTGGGAGAAGGCGTTGGTGTGGGGGTCACCGTGTCAGAGGGGCTTGGGCTCGGCGAAGGTGAAGTGGTCGGTTCCGGTGACGGGGTCGTTTTGGGTGCCGGCCCAAGGAGTAGCAGTTCGTCCATGTGCAGTGACGCTTGTGCTACGGGCGGTGTAATTACCGCTCTGAGCTGAGCAGTGACCGCGTTAGCAGGTGGCCAGTAGGCAGTCTCTTCCTGGGTCCACGTGTCTGCCTCAAGATCGCGGCTTGCCAGATCGGAACCGATGACGTTGCCTGCCGAATCAAACCAGTCAATGCCATATCGAATGGATGTACCTGTTCCGACCGGCCGGAACCAGCCCGACGCGATGTAGAACTCGGTCGCTGTAACAGGAATCGCCGATTCGGACCTGATAGCAGTCTCGGATACCCCTTCATTGGTGACGACCAATGCGGATCCTTGCACCTCATGAGCTAGAGCTGTGCTTTGAGTCAGCGCTCCGCCCTCAACAGACCAAGGCTCGACTGTCGACTCGAAATATGGGTTCTGGTTCAAAATCGCATTTGGGAACCCAGTCGCCGTCGGCGTCGGCCGTGGTGTTGGCGTACTGGTCGGAGGCGTGTCATTGCCGTCGTCCGCGTAGCTGTCCTCGATCTCCTCGTCGGTCAGCCCATCTGGATGGGTCTGTGCCATGAGGTCGCTCCTGTAGGTGACGCCAGAGGTGCGGGCTTCCTCACGAGCTTCCTCTGCTGTCAACGCACGCACGACCGGAGGGGTGTCGCCCGAATTCCCAGCTGCAACCTGTGCCAGGTCTGCCTCGTAGGAGTCCTCGACGGTGCTGCCATGTTCGACCATATAGGCGACTTGAAGCGACTCAGGCGGTGTGTAGTCGATGAACAGGATCGGCATGTGATCGTCCTGACGGTCAGCGGTGCCGGTCTCCTTGGACCTGTACTGCCGCCAGTTGATCACCGCTGACTCGCTCGGGGCCATCATGACCAGACCGTAGTCCTGCTCGCCGTCTGCCCATGACTGCACAATGTCCTCGATCGAGTACAGCAGTTCCCCTGGACCGGAGCATGTAGTCGGGGTGTCGCTGTAGGCAGCCCTGTTTCCCACCTGGCCGCTCGTGGTGTAGCCGGGCTGGTTGTTCCACGTCAAAGTGGTGGCATCCCACGTCGAGGTCAGTTTGCGGACGACGATCCCCGACTCCACTTCAAGGCCGCAGTTGCTACCGTCGCTACTGCCGGAGCGGTAGTTCCAGACCATGAAGTCCGCATTGTGAATCGTCGCCAGCGCCAGCGGCTCTGTCACGACGAACCGCACATAGACGCGGGCGATGTCGGCGCTGGTCTTCGTGGTGCCCGCGCGCAGGTAGCCAGTGGGCCGAGCCATGGCGGGGTCGTTCTTGTTGACGAAAGCGTCTTGAGCCAGGCCGGCACCGACCCATTCGCTCGCAATGGAGATTGTCACCGGATAGGTGATGTCGGTGCTGGCCAGGAACGCTACGTCCGGCTGCAAGATCAGACTGGAGCCCGATTTGGTCTCCTCTACCTTAACGTCGACGTCGCCGACCTTCCCTGAGTCGGGCGAGTGCGTCCAGTGCTTGAAGGGCGATAGGTGCCCTCGCGGCGCCGCCATAGGCGGACATCAACTGCGGGCTACCATCGCTCGCCTTGGCGTACGACATACCCTTGGGCAAGGTCACCGGCAGTTCTACCTTCAAGGGGCCGGTCGGGCGCTTGCGCAGCACCACATCCTGGGTGAACCCGTCGGCGAGGGCTGTGATCACCAGGTCCGTACCTGTGGAGACCGCGTCCTGGTAGGTGATCGTGTTGCCGGAGATCTTTGGCGCCGGTAGCTTCCTGGCCCAACTGAATCCGGCCTTGCCGTCCTCGCCCTTCGCGGTGACCAGGTGTATGGAGCCCTCTCCACCGAAGGTCAGCGGCGTCTTCACCCGTTTTGGTGCGAACGTCCCGTCAGATTGTTTGACGATCGTGGTGTCGATCGGCTTCCAGGTCTTCTTGCCGTTCTTGCCGGCGACCTGGAGCTGCACCGGACCCGTGCTCAGTTCCGCGTGTAGCGTCTTACCATCGGTGTTCGCCCACACCTTCATGTTTTCTGTGTACTGCGATGGCACCGGCACTCGCTTGCCCGTTTTAGCAGCTTCGGCCTTGGCCGCCTCAAGCGCCTCGTCGACAACAGGCGTCCCGCCCTCGGGCACTGACGCCTTTATGGCGGCGGATACCCCATTCGAATCAGCAGCTGAGACCGGATCCGCAGCCGAAGGATTCGGCAAGCCAACCAGGATCGATGGCGTGAGCACCGCCAGGATCAAGCCCGCGATCCTCCTGCGTACGACTCTCCTGCTGAAGCGAAGGGAGGCGAATCTTGGATTGTGTACATACACCTCATTCAAGGCATTTCAAAGTGTCAGAAGATCACTATCACCCCATGAATGATCTTTGACAAGGGCTCAGCCTGGATCCCGGGGCTCAAGCGTTCTCGGCTGATGGGACAGTCGCGCCCCTGAGACGGGCGGGTCGTTGAGGGCACTCCAGTACGGAGGCCGCCCGGCGCGCGTCCGGGGCCGCGATCAGTCCTGCCTCTCCAGCTCGCACCAGTGGCTGAGGAAGTTGCCGAGCCATCCGTCGCCCTCGCCGTTCCGCATCGCCCGCGCGGCGCCGACCAGGCGGCCGTCACGGCAGGAGTCATGGTCCGGGTTGAGTTCCAGGCCCAGCGACGGGCTGTTCACGCGGGCGTCCCTGGTGGGGATCTGGAGCGGGACGCTGAGGCGCAGCTCCCAGTCCTCGGACGCGCCCCCGAACCGCGCCTGCGCGGCCTCGCCGTCCAACTCGACCTCGACGCGGGCGGCCGCCCCCACCCGCAGCACCAGAGGCAGGGCGCCGGCGTCGGTGAAGACATGCCCCGCCCACCTGCCCGGACGGATCGTCGCCGTACGCTCCGAGGGGAGGCCCGGTGGCAGGGAATCGAGGGAGAATCCCGGGACGAGCTCCTCCATGACATGGCCGGCGACCGCCGTCCTCACGGCGGAACCGCTCTGGTTCGTGAGCACGCTGACGGCCAGCCGCAGATCGGGCACGACCGCGAGCATGGTCGCGACGCCCCCCATGCTCCCGCTGTGGCTGATGATCGTGTGGCGGCTCCCTCGCGACACGAACCAGCCGAGCCCGTACCCGAGATGGGCGTTGACCGGAAGCGCGGCGCGCATGGCGGTGGCGGTCCCGGGGCGCAGGATGCCTCGCCCGCCGGCCTGGGAGAGCCCGAACATCGCCAGGTCGGACGCCGTCGCCCAGGCCAGGGTGGCGCCGCGGTGGGTGGTGTCGCACACCGGATAGACCCGTCCGTCCGCGGAGTAGCGCAGCGCCTCCTGGGCCGGACCTTCGTACGTGGGGCCGATATGACAACTCGTCAGCCCCAGTGGGCCGAACACCCGGTCCCGGACGTACGTGGCCGGATCCTGCCCGGTGACCGTTTCCAGGACCACGTCGAGGATGCCGTATCCGAGGTTGGAGTACTCGAAGCCGGAGCCCGGCTCTCTGTACAGCGTCGCGTAGCGTTCGATGCTCTCCCGCGCTGTCGGCTTGATCGCGGGTGAGTCCGCGTAGAAGAAGTCGTAATGGGCGCCGAACCCGGCCCGGTGCTGTAGAACTTGCCGCACGGTCGGAGCGCCGTAGTCGCGGTGGCGGGGAAGGCGGACGCCGCTCAGATGGTCCTCCACCGGATCGTCGAGATCCAGCAGCCCGGCGTCCGCCGCCGCGCACACTGCCGTCGCCGTGATCGGCTTCGTCACGGAGGCCAGCAGGTACGCGGTGTCGCTGGTGGCCGGTCGCCCCTCCGCGACGTCGGCCAGGCCGTACGCCTCGGCGAGGACGACGGCGTCCTCACGGGCGACGGCGACGGAGACCGACGCGCACCCGCCCACCCGCAGCGCCGTGACGCAGTGCTCGGCGAGCCCTTCGAACACGGCGCCCCTTATGCTCTCGATCGCCTCATATCGCGCATTTCGCTGGAAAAGGACTCTACCGGGACCGGAAGGGGCACGATCGAGAGCCGGTCAGCGGTCGGTGCGGTGTCCCCGGGCGCGGTTGACGGCGGCCATCACCGCCCGCACCGACGCGGTCAGTACGGAGGTGTCCTGACCGGCTCCCCAGCACGTGGTCCGGCCGACGCGGCATTCCACGTACGCGATGGCCGGGCTGTCGGGCCCCCGCCCCGTGGCGTGCTCGGCGTACTGGAGGATGTCGACGGTGACACCGGCGGAGGCCAGGGCGTCGGCGAGCGCGGACAGGGGGCCGTTGCCGCCGCCGC
Organism: Microtetraspora sp. AC03309; assembly: GCF_020826795.1. Taxonomy (NCBI): domain Bacteria; kingdom Bacillati; phylum Actinomycetota; class Actinomycetes; order Streptosporangiales; family Streptosporangiaceae; genus Microtetraspora; species Microtetraspora sp. AC03309. The sequence goes on from NZ_JADDIL010000009.1 coordinate 119,929, forward strand.
GGAGTTCGCGCCGCTGTCCGTCGGCGTCCAGCACGCAGGTGAACTCGTGCCTGCCCGGCGCGGTCTCGCTCGTGGTCCAGCCGGTCAGGGACAGCGGGCCGTGCTCTCCAGGCGCGAGATAGGTGGCCTGGAACAGGTCCCACAGCTCCTTGGCGGTGACCTCGCGGCCTCCGTCGTCGGTCGTGCGCTGCACCACGGCGGAGAAGTCGATCTGCAGGCGGCGCGGCAGGTCGAGCCCGTGGTGGGTGTGCAGCAGGTACGCGATGCCGCCCTTGCCCGACTGGCTGTTGACCCGGATCACCGCCTGGTAGTCGCGGCCCACGTCGGCCGGGTCGATCGGCAGGTACGGAACGTCCCAGGGAGCCCGGCCGACGGGGATGCCCAGATCGGCGGCCCGCAGGTCGTGGTGGGTCAGACCCTTCTTGATGGCGTCCTGGTGGGTGCCGGAGAAGGCGGTGTAGACCAGGTCGCCCGCGTACGGGTGGCGCTCGTGCACCGGGAGGCGGTTGCAGTGCTCGACGACCCGCCGGATCTCGTCGATGTCGCCGAAGTCGAGCATCGGGTCGACGCCCTGCGAGTAGAGGTTCAGGGCGAGGGCGACCAGGTCGACGTTGCCGGTGCGCTCGCCGTTGCCGAACAGGCAGCCCTCGACGCGCTGGGCTCCGGCCAGCACGGCGAGCTCGGCGCAGGCGACGCCGGTGCCGCGGTCGTTGTGCGGGTGCACCGACAGGATCACCGCCTCACGCCGGTCCAGGTGGCGGTGCATGTACTCGATCTGGTCCGCGTAGACGTTGGGGGTGGCGATCTCGACGGTCGCCGGCAGGTTGTGGATCACGGGCCGGTCCGGGGAGGCGTCCCACAGCGCGGTCAGGCCGTTGCACACCTCCAGCACGTAGTCCGGTTCGGTGAGGTTGAAGACCTCGGGAGAGAACTCGAACCGCACCGGCGCTCCTGGGCGGGCGTCCGCCATCCGCGCCACGTGTTCGGCCGCCCGCCGGATGAGCGCGTGCAGTTCGGCCCGGTCGTGTCCGAGCACCACGTTCCGCCAGGTGGGCGCGGTCGCGGTGTACAGGTGCACGACCACGCGCGGCAGGCCGTCGACGGAGGCGAAGGTCCGCTCGATCAGGTCCGCGCGCGCCGCGGTGAAGACCACGATGGTCACGTCGTCGGGTACGGCACCGGCGTCGGCCAGGTGCCGGACGAAGTCGAAGTCCGTCTGGCTGGCCGACGGATAGCCGACCTCGATCTCCTTGAAGCCCATCGCCACCAGCAGGTCGAACATCCGGCGCTTGCGCGACGGGTCCATCGGCTCGGCCAGCGCCTGGTTGCCGTCGCGCAGGTCGACCGGCACCCAGAGGGGCGCCCGTTCGATGCGCCGGGACGGCCAGCCGCGCTCGTCCTCCGACACGACCCGGACGCGTTCGTGCGCGGGCCGATAGCGCTGGTACGGCATCGCGCTCGGCCGTTGCGGGTTCCACGCCGGCGCGTCGGCGGGAACGGGGTCGTACGGCGTGCGCAGGGTGGGGAACGCCGTCGGCGACGGGGACGAGACCGGGGACACAGTCGGGGACATGGTCGGGGAAGAGGACGGGGTGCGGGTGGTCATCGGCGGGGACTCCTGGCCGGTCGTGGGGTGAGTCGACCGGCAGGGGCGAGCGCCGCGGCGGGGTGCCGGTCGGTTCAGGCCCCGCCGCGGCGGCCGAGAAGGAGACCACGCGACATCATGGGCGTACACTAATCACAACACAGGTCCTCAGACAACCTGAGAGGTGACATTCGGATGCCGCTCGGCACGCTCCGCCCCAGCCCGCTCGTCGAACAGGCCACCGAGCACCTGCGCGAGCAGATCACCGGCGGGCACTGGCCGGTCGGCACCAAACTCCCCGGGGAGAACGCTCTGGCCGCGACCCTCGGTGTCGGGCGCTCCACCGTGCGCGAGGCGCTGCGGGCCCTCGCCGGGGCCGGCCTGGTGCAGGCCCGCCAGGGATCCGGGGTCTTCGTGGTCGCCACGGAACCCGCCGAGGACTGGTCCGCCCGCCTGCGCCGCGCGGCCGTCACGGACGTGTACGAGGTGCGCATGATGGTCGAGGTGCAGGCCGCCCGCCTGGCGGCCGCCCGCCGTACCGACGCCGACGTCACGGCGTTGACCGCCGCGCTGGACGCGCGCCGCGCGGCCGGGCGGGGCGACGACGCGGCCTTCGTCGACGCCGACATCGCCCTGCACGCCGCAGTCGTCGCGGCGGCGGGCAATCCGGTGCTGACGGACCTCTTCGCGGAGTTCGCCCCGGCCCTGCGTCAGGGGCTGATCGACCTGGTCGACCTGCTCGCGCTGCGCGAGGACGATCCCGACCACGGCGACGAGGCCCACGCCGCCCTGGTGGACGCCATCACGCGCGGCGACGTGGACGAGGCGAGCGCCGTCCTGGAGGCCGAGCTCCAGCAGACCCTGGCGTACCTGCACCGCGCCTGAGCCCGCACCACATGAACGGGCGCGGCGATGAGCGGCCTCAGTTCAACCGGAGCGAGGCGACGGCGGCGCGGTGATCGCTGCCGGTCGCCTCCTCGACGCCCGCGCTGGTCGCGGTGAGGCCCCGGTAGAGGATGTGATCGGGCCGCGTGATCGGGAACGACGACGGCCAGGTGAAACCGAAGCCGCCGCCCGCCTCCTGCTGGGCGTCGGTGAGCGGCGGAACCAGCCCCGAGCGCACGCGGTCGGTGGTGGCGGTGTTGAGGTCGCCGAGGAGCAGCAGGTGGTCGCTCGGATCGCGGTCGACGAGGCGCCGGGCGTTGGCCAGGGTCTCGTCACGACGGGCCGTCGCGCCGGGCCGTGCCGAGGCGAGGTGCATCACGTAGACGGTCACCTTCCCCTTGGGCGTCTTCACCACCGCGCGCAGCGCGCGGGTCCACTCCAGGCCGATGTCCACCCTTCGCTGCTCGACGATGGGGAAGCGGCTCCACAGGCCGATGGTGCTGACCTGCGCCTTGTGCGGGAAGAGCCGGTCGAGTTCCTTGGCCGCCGGACCGCCCGGGGTCAGCTCCTGTGCCGCGAACAGGTCCCGGCCCTTCGCCACGGCGTGCACGGCACGTCCCGAGCTGGCGTTGACCACGCCCACGTTGAGGGTGCCGACCGACAGGTCGCTCGTCCCGCCCGGAGGGGTGCGCAGCAGGTCCGGGCCGAACATGACCCCCCACACGAGCGCCGGGAGCGCCACGGCGGCGACCGCCTTCCACGAGCGGCTGAACAACGCGCCGATCAGGAGGACGGGAACGCCGACGCCCAGCCAGGGAAGAAGGCTCTCCAGGATGGGCGTGAACCCGTTCAGGTCCGGCAGGAGCCCGTGCCCTCCGAGAATCAGGGCGAGCGCGCCCGCCATCACGATGATCGCCCGCCTCAGCACGCCGCTCCTTGTCCGCCTCGCCCCGAGGGCTCGGCTGCCCCGAGATGCGTAGGCTAGTCGGCTCCGGCGGCATCCGCGCGCATCGCCGCGTCGTACCCCCTCCGGCCCGGCCGGTCCGTACGGAGGGGCCGTACGGCGGCCGGGTTCCGCCGGCGGGGAGGACGAGCAGCTCAGTGGTCATGCGGTCACGATGATCACTGGAGGGCCCGGGCGTCGGCGAGGCGTTCCCGCGCCTCGGCGAGATCCTCCTCGGTCGGGGCGTCGTCCTGGGTCAGGCGAAGCCGCCAGTATCCGGTGAAGTCGATCGACCGCTTGTCGACGCCGCGGTCGTCGACGAGGTGCCTGCGCAGGGCGCGTACCGCGCCCGACTCCCCGCCGACCCAGGCGAACACCGACCCGCGCGGGAACTCGGCGTCGCGTACGGCGCGGACCAGGATGTCGGAGCGTCCGGCCGGGGTCGGCCCACGGTGCAGCCAGTGCACGGTCACCTCGCCGAGCGTCTCGAACCGCTGCTCGTCGGCGGCGTCGCCGACCTCGATGAAGGCCACCGCGCGGCTTCCCTCGGGCAGCCACTCGATCACCGTGCCGATCGCGGGCAGCGCGGCCTCGTCGCCGGCCAACAACAGCCAGTCGGACCCGGGGACGGACACGCTGAGGGGGACGGGCCGGGCGAAGTCCGCCGACGGGCCGAACATGCCGAGCGTGTCACCGGGGCTCGCGGACTGCGCCCATCGGGTCGCCGGGCCGGCGTCGCCGTGCAGGACGAAGTCGACGTCGATCGTGCCGCGCCGGTGATCGTACGCGCGGACGGTGTAGCTGCGCATCCACGGCCGCTCGTCCTCGGGGATCTCGAGGAACGCCTGGTACCAGCGGTACGCGTCGCTGTCCGCGCTCGGCTCGGGAAGGCGGGGTACGGCCTGCCCGGGGCGCGGAAAGTACAGCTTCACCTGCTGATCGGGTTCGGCGCCGATGGCGCCGGCGAGGCCGTCCCCGGTGAAGGTGACGCGTGCCATGTGCGGCGTGATCCGCGCGACCTCGACGACTTCGATCAACCTGACCGGGGGTTTCCCCATAAGTCCTCCCAAAATGTGATGAGCAGCGAAAACATGGGCGGCTACGTCCGCGAACCGAGGCGGAACCCCCCGGTGCCACTGATATCCTTATGGCGTAAAGAGATAGAGCGAGAGATTACTTTATGCCATAAGGAGTTGCAAGTGGTCGTCTTCGCCGGGCAGGGTGACGCACGTCGTTCGATGTCCCTCCTGTGGCGGGTCCCGGGGTCCGGCGCCGCGCGGGGCGGCCGTGGCCCCAAGCCCGGCCTGAGCGTCGACGTGATCGTGGACGCGGCGATCGCCGTCGCCGACGCCGACGGGATGGCGGCGCTGTCCATGCGCGCGGTGGGCGAACGCCTCGGGCGTACGGGCATGGCCCTCTACACCTACGTCCCCAACAAGGGGGAACTGGTCGACCTCATGTACGACCGGGCACTCGCCGAGTTGCCCGCCGACTACGACCTGGAGGCGGGCTGGCGACCGGCGGTGACGTCCTGGGCCGAGGACACCTGGGAGTTCTACCTGCGTCACCCGTGGGTGCTCCAGGTGTCGCAGGCGCGGCCGGTGCTCGGCCCCAACGAGTACGTCATGCTGGAAACGCTGCTCGCCATCCTGCGCGAGACCGGCCTGGACGCCGCCGTGGTGCGGCGGGTCGTCGGCACGCTCTTCCACTTCGTACGCGGAGCGGCCCAGACGGTCACGGAGTCACGGGAGGCCGCCACGGCGACCGGGGTGCCCGACGACGAGTGGTGGCAGACCCGTTCCGCACTGCTGCGCGAGGTCGTGCCCGATTTCTTCACGCGGTTCCCGATGGTGGCCTGGCTCGAGAGCGACACGGCGCCCCCGGCCGAGGACGACGCCACGCCCTTTCTGGAGCGGGAGGCGAGGAGGACGTTCGAGGTCGGGCTCGACATCCTCCTGGACGGGATCCACGCGGCCGTCCGCCGGGCCGAAGCCGCCGCCCTGTCCCCGGCGGGTTCCACCGCCGGGCGCGAGGAGTGAGCGGTGCGGGCCGCACGGGTCCTGTCCCTGCTGCTGTTGTTGCAGGCACGGCGGGCGATGACGGCCGCCGAACTGGCGGTGGAGCTGGAGGTGTCCGAGCGGACCGTCCAGCGTGACGTCGCCGCACTGGCCGAAGCCGGCGTACCGGTGTACGCGGAACGGGGACGGGCCGGAGGCTACCGGCTCGTGGACGGGTACCGTACCCGGCTGACCGGGCTGGAGCGGGCCGAGGCCGAGGTGCTGCTCCTGGCCGGGTTGCCCGGCCCGCTGCACGAGATGGGGCTGGCCGGTCAGGCGCTCGCCGCGCGGCTGAAGGTGGCCGCGATCCTGGGCGACGGCCCGGGGACGGTCACGCAGCGGTTCCACCTGGACGCGCCCGCCTGGTTCCGCACCGCGCGCCCGCCCGCGCTCCTCGGCGCCGTGGCGCGCGCGGTGTGGGAGGACCGCGTATTGCGGGCCCGGTACGCGCGCGACGGCGCGGCCCGCGAGCGCACGGTGGAACCGTACGGGCTCGTCCTCAAGGCCGGGCACTGGTACCTCGTCGCCCGCGCGGACGACCGGCGGTTCCGCGCCTACCGGGTGGACCGGTTCGAGGCGGCCGAGCCGGGGGAGGAGCGCTTCACGAGGGACGCGGACTTCGATCTCGCGGCCTTCTGGGAGGCGAAATCCGCCGAGTTCGCCCGGTCGCTGCTCCGTGAGCACGTCACCGTACGGCTGAGCGCCCGAGGCGTGGCACGCCTGCCCCGGACGCTGGAGGCCACGGCGGCGGCGGAGGCCCTCGACACGGCGGGCGAGCCGGACGAGGAGGGCCGGGTCACGGTGCGGCTGCCGGTGGAGTCCCAGGAGGTCGCCTACGACCAGATGCTGCGGCTGGGACCGGAGGCCGAGGTCCTCGACCCGCCGGAACTGCGGGAGCGGATGGCGCGGGCGGCCCGGCGCGCGGCCGCTCTCTACCAGTGTCAGCAAGTGTCCGACAGGCGTTCTGCCGGCAGATGAACGGTGCTCACGACCCCGAGTCGACACCGCTGACAGGGTTCTGTCGGTTCGCCGAAGCGTCAGGACGCATGGGACGACCGACGGCGCGGCTCGCGCGATGGCGGCGTACCGCGTCGCGGTTGGCGCACCGCTGGGAGCAATAGCGCTGCCGCCCGGTGCGGGAGGTGTCGGCGAAGATCGTGCTACACCCGGTCACGGCACACCGCCGGAGCCGGTGCATGCCCCGCCCCGCCAGGTGCAGCGCGGTGCCCACGGAGATGAGTGCGAACAACACGGAGCCGAGCGGCTGCCGGTCGTCGCGGTAGTGCAGATGCCAGCCGCTGCCCGCGTGGTCGGTCAGCCGCGGGTAGGCGGCGGACTCGGCCAGCATGCGATTGACCAACTCGGCGCGCTCGTGCTCGTCGGCGGCGTCGACGACCTTCTCCCACGCCTCCAGTACGGCGTGGGTACGGTCCAGGTCCTGCGGCGTGACCGGACTTTCCAGCACGAGCCCGGCGGCGCGGCAACGGTCCGCGAGTTCCTCGACGGTCGCCGGACGCCGGTTGGCCAGGGCCGCGGTCAGGTTCACGACATCCTCGCCGTAAGGGTTGAAGCGCATAAGACCATTACAGCAGTCTAATCCGCATGACACACCACACCGATGTACGGCAGGCGTCGGAGGACGACGTCGCGGAGCTCGTACGCCTGCGGGCGTTGTTGTTCGAGACCCTCGGCGGCGACTTCTTCAACCCCTCATCAGCGGGCGACGACTGGCGGAACGCCCTCGCCACGGTTCTGAAGGACAAACTGACGTCGGACGACGCGCGGATCCTGGTCGTCGACGGCGACAACGGCCTCGCCGCCTGTGGAATCGGCACCATCGAGCAGTGGTTTCCCGGCCCGCACTCACGGAACGGCCGGATCGGGCACGTGATCGGCGTGGTCACCGATCCGGCGTTTCGACGGCGTGGCCACAGCCGCGCGATCATGCGGGGCCTTCTCGACTGGTTCCGGGAACGTGAAGCCGTCCGAGTGGACCTGTACGCCTCTCGCGAGGGCGAACCGCTCTACCGGGAACTCGGCTTCTTCGACCACCCCGACCCCGCGCTGTGCTGGCGCCCGTGACGGCACCGGGCGACCACCGAGGTTCCGGGATCGGGTCGGTCAGCGGTAGCCGGTCGCGTCGGCGGGCTTCCCCGCGTCCTGAACATCGACGATGTAACGCCAGGCGTCCGGCCGACTGCCGTCGAGGTCGGTGAAGCCGTAGACACCGGCGAGCTGCCCGCTGGACAGCGACCGCCCGTTCCAGCGGGAGACGTCAGGGTCGGCGGCCAGCGCGACGACGGCACGCCCGACGAACGACGGCGTCTCGGAGATGCAGAAGTGCGGTTGGCTCGGCAACGCGTCCCGCCAGGTCTCCTCGGTGACGCCGAAGGTGTCAAGCATGATCTCCGAGCGCAGCCACCCCGGCGTCAGCGCCACGGCGGTCGCGCCGCGCGGGTCCAGCTCGTGGCCGAGCGCGAAGGCCATGCGGAGCACGGCGGCCTTGGCGACGTCATAGAAGAACGAGACGCGGTAGGTGTCGCGGTTGTACTCGGCGGTGCCGTCGGTCATCTCCACCACCAGCCCGCCACGGTGACGCAGCAGCAGCGGCAGCGCGTGATGGCTGGTGATCGCGTGCGTGTCCACCGCGAGCCGGAGCAGCCGCAGCCCCTTGTCGAGGTCGTGCTCCCACACCGTGGAGTTCCACTCGAACAGCAGCTCGCCGCCCCAGATGTCGTTGACCAGGACGTCCAGCCGGCCCTGCTCGGCGTCGATGCGCTCGACCAGGGCCCGTACCTGGTCCGGGACCAGATGATCGGTCGGGACCGCGATGCCCCGGCCTCCGGCGGCGGTGACCAGGTCGGCGGTGTCCTCGATGGTCTCCGGCCGGTCGTACTCCGAGCGGCGCTCGCGGGTGCTGCGGCCGGTCACGTAGACGGTGGCCCCGGCCGCTCCGAGCTCGACCGCGATCCCTCGGCCGGCCCCGCGTGTGGCCCCCGCCACCAGGGCGACCCTGCCGTCAAGTGCTGCTGACATATGCGTCCTCACATGCGTGCTCGTCAGTGTTCTCATCGTGGAGCCGGTGTCCGCGGTCACCGGCTCCACGATGATGTCGCCGATACCCGACACCTCATGTCGTGTTTTCCACGGAGCTACGCGATCACGAGGGTGCGATGGCCTCGGCGGTTCGCCAGAGCTCGGGCAGGGTGGCCAGCACGCGCTCACCGCGGCGCCGCCGATCGTCGAACGTCTCCGCGCCGAGGTCCGCGAGCAGCGCGCGCAGGCCGTCCTCGTACGGCCGGGTGGCGGAACCGGCGACGGACAGCTTCGCCAGGCACCGCGAGTACGTCGCGACCAGCCAGAAGACCGCCTCGCGATGGAGCCCGCGTCCGATGAGCTCCCGGGTTCCGCCGATCGAGATCGCGCGGCCCGCATCGCTGACGTCCGACGCGAAGCGGTACGACTCCGCCTGGACCGCCGCCGCCGCGTCGAACGCCTTCTCCAGCACGGCGAGGTGGTGCTCCACGCGGCTCCGGCCCATCTCGGCGCATCCCAGCAGTTCCAGGAGGCTTTCGTGGCACTCCAGCCGGTCGCGTTCGGCGAGGAGTTCCCGGACGGCCGCATACCGTCGCCGGATGGTCGGGTTCCGCAGTCCGGCGACGAGCAGGACGTGCGTCGTCACCCCGGTGCCGAACAGCCACGGCATGACCTGGTCGGGGAACGACGCCGCCGTGTCCATGCCGTTGATCATCGTGCGTACGGCGTCCGCCGCGTGCGCGCAGCGCGCCAGCACCCAGCGCCGCCGAGCGAAGTCGACGGACACCGCCCGCTGGATCTCGGTCAGCCGCCCGGTGGGGTCGGCCAGCACGCTCGGCACGTGGAAACCGCCCGCCAGGTGGTAGTCCCCCAGCACGGCCTCCGGCGTGCCGAGCGATGCCGCGGGCATGAAGGAGACCTCCAGCAGCACGCCGCGGTGGACGAACTTGCCGAGCTTCGCCGGTGCCTCGGCGGTGTCGAGCACCACCATCACGTCCACGTCGGAACTCGGCTCCAGTTCCTCGTCACCGTGCGCCCAGAGCGTGGAGCCGGTGAGGAACGCGCCGGCGAATCCGGGGACGCCCACCCCCTCCTCGGTCACCCATCGCCGTGCGATCTCCCTGGCCTGCGCGACGCGCGTCATCGTCCCTTGCCCCTTTCGTTCGTACGCGGTGGCTGTCCGTCCACCGCCGGCGTAGGGCGCTCCGGCGATGCCGGGAGCGGAGTCCGGGAGCTCAGGCGTCGCCGAGTGCGATCCGGACGAAGTCACCCGTGGTGGTGGCCCAGTAGTCCCGGAACAGCACGACCCGGCCGTCACGGACGCGCCACACCTGGACGTACGGCACTTTGAGCACGTCACCGGTCGTCTCCACGTCCACGTGCACCTCGATCTCGGCGATGATCACCTCGGGGTCCGCGGTCTCGTGCACGGTCATGACGCTCTTGTCCTGGTCGAGGCGCATGCCCGCCTGCGCCGTCCCCCGGCCGAGCGAGGTGAGCATGGCCCTGATCTCTTCCCGTCCCTGGAAGCGGCTGGGGGTCCCCGGCGGGGCGAACGGGAACTCGATGACGGCGTCGTCGCTGAAGAGGGCGGCCTGCGCGTCGCGGTCTTCGGTCAGCCCCGCGCGGAGATAGCGCTCGAAGATCTCGCGGGGCCCGGCCGTGGTCGTGCTCATGACTGTCTCCTCTGATCGCCGATACAATCGGAGTCGTGACTCCGATTAGAGGATACGAAGTGATGACTCCGTTTGTCCATGGGGTGCCTCGATGAGCGCCTCCCCGGCGGGCCGGCCGATGCGCGCGGACGCCGCGCGGAACCGGGCTCGCGTCCTGGAGGCCGCCGAGGCCGTGTTCGCCGAGAACGGGACGTCCGCGTCGACCGAGGACGTGGCCCGGCGAGCCGGCGTCGGCATCGCCACCGTGTTCCGGCACTTCCCGACGAAGGGGGCGCTGATCGAGGCGGTGTTCGCCGGGCTCATGCGGCGCTTCGCCGACGAGGCCGACGCCCTGTGCGCGGCCGAGGACCCGGCCGAGGCGTTCTTCTCCTTCCTCACCCGGATCGTGGACGTCTCGGCCACGAAGAACGCCTACACCGAGGCGCTGACGGCCGCCGGTGTCGACGTGGACGACGTCCTCGCCGAGGGGCGGCAGGAGCTGCCCCGGGCGCTCGGCGCGCTGCTCGACCGCGCCCAGCGAGCGGGGGCCGTCCGCGCGGACATCGGCGTTCCCGAACTGATCGTGCTCATGGTCGGCACCTCGCGCGCGGCCGAACGCGCCACCCCGGAGATCCAGGCCCGCATCCTGGGGATCGTCTTCGACGGTCTCCGGCGCTGATCGGCCGTGCGGCGCCTTCGGGCCGCTCTGTCGGAGCGCCCGAGCGCCCCGCGCCGACGCCTGACCAGGCGGACCGGCTCCTCCCGGACCGCGAACGCACCTCCGGTCGTAACGACCACACATGCGCCGCGACCCGCGTCTTCCGTCCGGACGACGTGGGACCGCATGTCCGTCGCGACTGCCGCCGGCGGCGTCACACCGGCGACATCACCTCGTACAGGTTCCGTGCCGAGTCGACGAAGAACAGGCCGCGCGGGCACAGCGGATGATCGATCCGCCCGTTGTCCGGGTGGGCCGGATCGTTGCCGTACGGCACGCCGGCCGCGCGGATGCGGGCCAGGATCTGGTCGAAGGTCGCCGGGTCCACGTCGAACGCCAGATGGTGCCCTTCGGGATTCTCCACGGTCATGAAGTCGAGGGTCAGCGTCTCGTTCACCCGTACGGGGGCGAAGTGTCCGTTGCGACCGGCGGGCGGCAGTTCCTCCAGACCCATGATCGACGCGAAGAACCGGGCCGCCTGGCGGTTGTCGACCGCGGGGACGATGGTGTGGTTCAGGGTGATGGTCACGTCACGCTCCCCGGGTCATTGAGTGCACCGTGGAGGAGAACGCCGACGAAGTCCTCCACGGTCGCCTCCGCACCGCCGGAAGTGGGGTGGAGCCGGGTGAAGGGCATCCCGAGGAAGATCGAAGCGACCTTCCCCGGCTCCAGGCGAAGCGCGTCGCGATCGGGTTCGATCAGCTCGGCCACGGCGTCGCCGAGCACTCTCATCGACGCCTCGCGGCTGCCCGGAGGCGGCCGGTCACCGGGTGAGCGGCCGCGGCCGTGGCCGGAGGCGTGCAGGCTCCCGATCACCGCGCCGATGCGCGCAAGGTGGGCGCGCAGTGCCTCGGCGGCCTCGATCAGCCGTGCGGACAACGGCTGGTCGAGGGGGATCGAGGCCAGCTCGCGCAGGACGTGGTCGGGGTTCACCGCCTCGGCCACGCACGCGTCCAGCACGTCGTCCTTGTCCTTGAACGCCCGGAAGATGGTGGCCTCGCCGATGCCGGCGGCCCGGGCGATCTGGCTCGTGGTGACCGCGGCGCCGTTTTCGGCGACCAGCGGCAGCGCCGCCGCCACGATCATCGCTCTGCGTTGTTCGGAGGTCATGCCCGGCGCGCGTCGCCGGGGAGGCGTGTCTGGCTTTTCCGTCATGCATGAAAGCGTACGGAGTGAGTACTCACTCCGTCAAAGGGGTATTCGACCGCCGTCCGTCCCGGTGGAGCCCGGTGACGTTCCGGATCCCGCACACGGCCCCCGTAGGGAGGCGGGTCGCCACGAGGTCATGCGCCCGACCCCTTCTGGGCGCCGACCCGCGTGATCGGTCGGCGGCCAGGGCCTCGGCGAAGCGCGCGGCGCGCCTGGTTCGCGACGGTGTACGCACCGGTGGCGGGTAGTGCGGCAGACTCCCCAGGAGAAGGAGGCACATTGATCCATATTTCTGGACGTGTATGGCTCTATCCCGCCGACCCGGACCCGGCCAGCGTCCAGGGCAGCGTCGCCGTCATCGCCGATGACGCGGGCAGCGTCGTGGTCGACGCCGGACACAGCCCGGACCTGGCGCGGCGTGTTCAGGCCGCGATGATCCGGGCCGGGCTCCCGCCCGCCCGGCGGCTCGTCTACACCCACCATCACTGGGACCACACCTGGGGGGCCTGCGCCTGGGACGGCGTGGAGGTCGTCGGCCACGAGACCGGACGCGCGTTGATGGAGGCGGAGGCCCGGCGGCCGTGGAGCCACGCCTACCTGCGCGAGCAGATCGCCGAGAATCCGCGGCTCGAACCCAGCTTCGGCGCCAGGGCCAGGGCCATGGACTCATGGGAGGGCTTCCGCCTCGTCCCGGCCCACACGACCTTCACCGACCGCCTCAGCCTGCCCGGCGGGATCGAGGTGCGGCACGTCGGCGGTCACCACGCGCCCGACTCGATCGTCGTGGCGGTCCCCGACTCCTCGGTGATGCTGCTCGGTGACTGCTTCTACCCGCCGCCGTACCACCTGCGCGTACCCGGCGACGAGCCGGACCTCGCGCAGCTCGGCACGCTGGTCGACGAGGGGTTCGAGTGGTACGTCGACAGCCACGACACCCCGTGGCGCAACCCCCACCTTCCGCGCTGAGACCGGAACCCGCCGCCTTGTCGAGATGAGACGGCGCGAGGACGCCGAGGGCGAGGAGCGCGGGGGAGCGGCGTCATGGCCGTCCGGAGGCGTCCCGTGTCGTCCGGTGGCGCCCTGTGTCGTCCGGTGGCGCCCGTGCCGTTCATGGCGTCCGGCCCGGCGAGGGTGTTCTCCGACTGCGGTCGTTCGACGGGGGTCAGTAGTCCCAGAGCGCGTTCTGCACGATCGTCGCCAGTCCCGGCGTGGCCCACTGATCGACGATCAGGATCTTCTCCTTCGGCAGATACCATTCACGCTGCTTGAACGTCGTCTTCTGCAGGCCGTTGTCGTACCGTACACACCGGCCCGGGTACACGCGGTAGTGCGCCTTGTGCATCACGCCGACGTTCCGGTACGCCGCGGTGATCGCCTTGCCCAGGACCTGGCCGTACGCGGGATTCGTCGCGCACGGCGCCACGTCGCTCGCCGGATAGTACGGGCCCTGGTCGGGGTCATATCGCTGGAAGCCCTCGCCTCCGGTCTTGAGTGCCTTCGGCCCGATCACCCAGAAGCTGTCGCACCGAGGCTCGAAGTACTTTCCCTTCGGCCGCGCGCAGGAACCCGTCACCACCCGGACCTGGTCCGCGCTGCCGTACACCTGCCAGGAACTCGGGATCTCCAGGGTCAGCCCGCCGCGCAGCCGCAGCATCGTGGTCCCGGAGGACGCCGCCGACGCCGGTACCTGAACGGTCAGCGAGGCGACGCCCGCCGCGACGAGCAAGGTCATCATTTTTTGCATCATGGCGGCGACGCTATCGACGCCGACTTGCAGATGATCTTGATTTGTCTAGGGATTTCCTGACGAATGCTGCCCGTCGGCGAGTGCGCATCCGCGTACGTCCCCGTCGACCCGCCGCCCATCAGCGCCTGGAGGAGGACGCACCCGGGCCGCGCTACCGGGGCGGGCGACGGGCCGAACTCCACCCTCGCCCTGCGAGGCGTGGTGATCGACCTGCCCGGCTTGGGCCGGGGCCGGCGGCGAAATCCGGTTGTCACATCCGCAGGACTGGTGCTGGGGTGGGCGGATGGATCGCGACACGGTGCTGGCGGCCTTCGACCGCCAGATGAGGCAGGACATGCGGGCCGACGGCCCCGGCGCGCGGGTCGAGTGGGCCGACGGCGTGGTGCGGCAGGTCGGCCCGGACGACGCCTGGAACGGCGTCGTCTGGTCGGACCTCGACCGGTCCACCGCGGACGCGGCGATCACGGCGCAGGTGCGGTACTTCACCTTGATCGGGCGCGAGTTCGAGTGGAAGCTGTACGCCCACGACCGGCCGGACGACCTCTCCGGGCGGCTGCGAGCGGCCGGTTTCGTGCCCGAGCCGGAAGAGACGGTGATGGTCGCAGAGATCCGCGACCTGCCCACCGCCGTCGAACTTCCGGAGGGGATCCGGTTGCTGCCGGTCACCGACGCCGCCGGGGTGGAGCTCATGACGGACGTTCACGAGCGGGCTTTCGGTACGGCTCGCCCCCAGATCATGCGGAGGTTCCTCGCGCAGATGGCCGAGGAGCCCGGCTCGGTCGCAGCCGTCGTCGCCATGGCCGGTGACGTGCCGGTGAGCGCGGCACGGGTGGAGATGCACTCGGGCACGCGCTTCGCCAGTCTCTGGGGCGGGGGAACCGTACCGGCCTGGCGCGGGCGGGGTGTCTATCGGGCGCTCGTCGCCTTCCGTGCCCGCGTCGCGGCCGAGCGCGGCTACCGCTATCTGCAGGTCGACGCCTCCAACCAGAGCCGCCCCATCCTGCGCCGGCTCGGCTTCGAGCCGCTGAGCACCACCACTCCGTACGTGTACCAGCCCTAGAGCTCGGCCATCTCCGGCGCCTTTTTCGCGTCTGGGCGACGGGCGGTTCACGGGGCACGGAGGGTCGCGTGCCGGCACCTCGGTCCGAGCGCCTACCGGGCGCCTACCGGGCGCCTATCGGGCGACGCGTCGCCGGCCTGGCGACGAGGATCCGAGCGGCGCGGCGTGGGTAGCGGATCGTTGATTCCGGCGAGGAGATGACGATGCCCGATATGCGACCCATTCTCGTAACCGGCGCCGCGGGGCGCGTCGGAGCGGTCGGCCGAACCGTGGTCGAGATTCTGCGGCAGCGCGACCTCCCTGTTCGTGCGCTCGTCCATCACGAGAACGACCTGGCCCAGGCGCTGCGCGCGACGGGAGCCGAGGTCGTGGCCGGCGATCTCACGCGCGGTGCGGATGTCGTCCGCGCGATGGCCGGCTGTCGTCGCGTGTACTTCGGCATGAGCGTGTCCGCCGCGTACGTCGACGCGACGGTCACCGCGGCGGCCGCCGCTCGCGAGCAGGGGGACGTGGAGGTACTCGTCAACATCTCGCAGATGACGGTCTCCCAGATGAGCCTCACGAGCACGGCGGAATCGACGCAGCAGCGGCTGCACTGGCTCGCCGAACAGGTCCTCGAATGGTCCGGCCTGCCGGTCGTGCACGTACGGCCGACCGTGTTCATGGAGAACCCGCTTTTCATGGCCTTCGCCGTTTCCTCGATCGCGAAGGACGGCACGATCCGGCTGCCGTTCGGCTCCGGCCGTACCTCGCCCGTCGCGGCCCGTGACGTCGCCGAAGTGGTCGCGACCGTCCTCGCGGACCCCTTCCCGCACATCGGGAAGGTCTACGAACTGACCGGGCCGCGATCTCAGGACATGACCGGCATGGCGGCGGAGTTCTCCGAAGCGCTGGGCCGGCCCGTCACGTACGTCGATGTGCCCTATCGGCAGTGGGTCGACCGGGAACTGAGCGCGCTCGGGCTGCCCGACCACGTGTTCGAGCACCTCGCCGTCATGGCGTGCCTCCACTCGGAAGGTCGCTACGACCGCGCGACGCGTGACGTCGAGGAGGTCACTGGAAGGCGGGCGTCCAGTGTGCGGGATTTCGTCGTGGCCAACCCCGCGCTGTTCCAGAGCTGAAGCCGCCGCCGGCGCCGGCGGTCTCGTCAGTGGAACGTCCTGGCGCCGGTCGAGACGCTCATCCCGATCTGGGTGACCATCTCCGCATGAGGGGCTGGTTTTCGGCGGAGTGAGAGGACCGCCGGAGACGTGCGTCTACTGACCGGCCATGAAGACGGCGCGAAGGGTCGTGTTCAGCACCCGGGCCGCGTCGTTCTGGTCGAGCCGGCCCGCGTCCACCTCCTGCGCCGCGCTGTGCAGGGTGGCGTAGAAGTGCGCGACCAGCCAGGTCGGCGGCAGATCCGTACGGAAGACTCCGTCGTCCTGGCCGCGGAGGATGAGCCGCTCGACGCGGGCGAGCGCCTCGTCGTGGTAGTGACGGATGCGCTCCGTGGGCAGGACGCGGTCGGCGGCGGCCAGCAGGCGACGATTCCTGTCGAGGAGCTCCCAGCTGGACACGATGAGCCGGCTGATCGCCTCAGGCGCGGGGAGCTCGTCGTAGGCGGAGTCGTCGAGGGCGATGTTCGCCAGGGTGACCGCGTGGTCGAGCACGGCCTCGAGGAGGGCTTCTCGTGTGGGGAAGTGCCCGTACAGGGTGACCCGGCCGACGCCGGCGGCCTTGGCGATGTCGGCGGTGCTCGCGTCCGGGTCCTTGACCAGCAGGTCGAGTCCGGCCGCGACGATCGCCGCGATGTTGCGCTCGGCGTCGGCGCGCCGGGCCGGCCGCTGGCGTGGAGGCGTCATTGACCTGGCTCCTGGTCGATCGGGGTCGAGCGTCGATCTGGGGTCGAGCGTCGATCCGGGTTCGGGCGTCGATACGGATTCGGCAGGGCGACGACACGCCCTGCCCGGAACCGTATACGGTCCGCCCCGCGGAGTGAGATCGCAGTACGCGGGGGCGCTGCGCGGCCCTGTCAGTGGACGTGTGGTCCGTCGAGTGCGGGCAGCTTCCCTGAGGGCAACAGGCCGAGGGCGACGACCGCTGAGATCACCGCGGTGACCGCCCAGGCCGTGAACCCGTTCGTGAATCCGGTGACGGTACCGCCGATCAGACTGGGCGCGGCGAGGCTGGAGGCCACCGCGACACCGATCGCCCCGCCGAGCTCGTGGAAGGTGTTGACGACACCGGAGGCGAGCCCCGACTCGTGCCGGGCGACCAGCGAGAGCGCGGTGGTGGTGGCCGACACGAACACCGCTCCGAGTCCGACCGAGGCGACGACCAGGCCCGTCACCAGGACGACGGGGGTGATGGCGAGTACGGCGACCAGCCCGGTGCCGATCGCGGCCAGGGCCAGGCCGGTCGCCGCGGGGACACGGCCGCCGAGGCGCCCCACCAGCCGGCCGCCCAGGTGCGCGCCCAGGCCGGTGCCGACCGCCACCGGCAGGAACAACAGGCCGGTGACCAGGGCGCTGTACCCCTGATGGCGCTGCAGATAGAACGAGCCGAGGAAGAACAGGCCGATCAGCAGCCCGGTGGCGACCAGCATCAGGAACGCGCCCGCCAGGACCGGCCGCTGCGCGAGAAGCCGGACGCGCATGAGCGGGGCGCGCACCGCTCGTTCGACTACGGCGAAGAGGATGTAGAGGATCGCCGCGGCGGCCGTCGTCGCCACCGTGACCAGGTCACCCCAGCCTTCGTCCCCGGCGTTGACCAGGCCGTAGATCAGGGATCCGGTGGCGGCGGTGACGAGCAGCGCCCCCGGCAGGTCGACGCGCTGCCGCGTGGGTTGTGCCGTACCGGCTCGGACGACGAGGGGCAGCGCCACGAGTACGGCCAGGCCGACCGGGACGTTGATGAAGAAGATCCAGCGCCAGCCGGGTCCGGCGGTCAGCGCGCCGCCGAGGAGCACGCCGACGGCCGATCCCGCGCCGCCGATGGCGGCCCACACTCCGAGCGCCCAGTTGCGCTCCGGGCCGTGGAAGGTGGTGGTGACGGTGGCCAGCGCGGCGGGGGACAGCAGTGCCGCTCCGATGCCCTGGCCGATCCGGCCGCCGACCAGCAGGGCGGCGGTGCCCGCGAGGCCGGAGGTCAGCGAGGCGAGGACGAAGATCGCGAGACCGGTGAGCATCAGGCGGCGCGCGCCGAACAGGTCCGCCAGCCGCCCGCCGAGCAGCATGAGGCCGCCGAAGAACAGCGTGTACGCGGTGACGACCCAGGTGAGGGTGGCCCGGTCGAGGCCGAGGTCGGCTCCGATGTCGGGCAGGGCGACGTTCACCACGGTGACGTCGAGGATCAGCATGAACTGGGCGACGCTGATCAGCGTCAGCGCCCGCCATCGGCGCGGGTCCGGCGGCGCGTGATGGACGGTGGGGGAGCTGTGGATCATGACACCTCATAACTCGAACACTGGTGTACGAGTTAATACCATAGCCCCGCAGGGTATCCAAGTCGCCGGGAGCCGGTGACCATCACCTCTGATTCGCGGGCGCGGCCCCCTGGCCGATGGCAGGGGGCCGCGCCCGGCGCCGCTCGTGCGTGTCGGCCCGGCCTGGCACGCGCGGGCCTGTCAATCCGGCCTGGCGACCTGCGTGAGGAAGACGACGCCGTCGATCATGTCGAGCTGGGCCGCGTCCAGCGGGAAATAGGCGAAGTCGTGGGAGACGCGCGGGGCGGGCTTCGTGACGGCCTCGGCCAGGCGGCGGGCGTCGATGAGAGAGTGGTCCCACGGGAGCGCGGACAGGATGCCCTCGACGGTGTCCGGGGGCGGGGTGTTGTCGCCGATCCTGCCGAGGGCCGAGGCCAGGAAGGCGTACCGGGCGCCCAGGCGCGTTCCGGTGATCGCCCCCGCGCTCCACCACTCCAGCACCTGGTCGCCGAACGGCATGAAGCTCTTGTTCCGCTGCAGGTGGAGGTTGGAGGCGAAGACCAGGGCCGGGCCGTGCTCGGCGACGGCACGCAGATTGGCGGCCATCATCGCGTCCCGCAGGGCCGACAGCCGGGTCCACCGTGCCGGGGACGCGTCGGCCATCCAGTGGTGGTAGCGGAGCAGACCGACGGCGGTGCGCCCGTACAGTGCCGCCCGCTCCCTGTCCTCCGCGCTCAGCCGCGGCGCCTGCGTGTCGAGCAGCGCCACCAGGTCGTCGGCGATCACCCGCAGCCGCTGGGCGTCGGCGGACTGGCCGATCGACTGGGACGGATCCATGGCCGCGGCCTCGTTCTCCCACCGGTCGTCCGGGCCCAGCAGCGTGTCGAGGGTTTCCCTCGTTACTACAGTGCGGGGGAACGGGCCGTCGAGGAGGGCGTAGAGGGCGGTGAGCGCCTGGCGCGGGCTCGCCGCCCAATACTCCAGAGGGCCGTCGAACCCGAAGAACCGGAGCTTTTCGTCATGCTCCTCGTTGTACGCCCGCATCCAGCGTACGAGGTCGCGGTTGGCCGGTGAGGTGCCGAAGCCGTGGCTGAAGCCGCGTCCCATGACGTCGTCGAGCGTGCCCGCGCCCGTCCTGATGTGGTCGTCCACCACGAGTCCCATGAGGCAGTCGCTCTCGATGGCGAACGACCGGTAGCCCTCGTGCTCGACCAGATGCCGGAAGATCTCGTTGCGCAGCTCACCCAGTTCCCCCACGAAGTGCCTGGCCTCGCCCAGGCCGAGCAGCAGGGGCGTGGCGGGAAGCGACCGGAGGAACGCCGAGACGCCCGCGCCATCGAGTAGCCGGGCCGTGTCCTTGATGTCCATTCCTTCAACGGTATCGTTGAACACTCGGTGTAAACTTTTCCAGGAAATCCGCACTTTCATTGCGATGGACCTTCAATCGGTGATGCATCCATGAGGCCAGTGGACCTGGCGCGTGAGCACGGCATGTCCACCCAGGCGATCAGGAACTACGAGGACGCCGGCATCCTGCCCCCCGCTGAACGCACCGTCCACGGCTATCGCACCTATACGCCGCTGCACGCGCGAGCCCTGCGCGCGTTCCTCGCCCTTGTGCCCGGGCACGGTCACCAGACGGCCACGTCGATCATGCGGGCGGCCAACCGGGGTGCCACCGAGGACGCGCTGCGGCTCATCGACGAGAGTCACGGCCAGCTCCTCGACGACCGCCGCACCCTTCAAGCCGTCGAAGCCGCGCTCCGCGATCTGGCGCCGGTCCCGCAGGAGCGCGGCGACACGTTCATCGGCCCCCTGGCCAGGAGGCTCGGCATCCGCCCTGCCACTCTGCGCAAATGGGAGAACGCCGGGCTGGTCCGGCCGCGCCGCGATCCGCGGACGGGCTACCGGATCTACAGCGCGGCCGACGTGCGCGACGCTCGGCTGGCCCACCAGCTCAGGCGGGGCGGCTACCTGCTGGAGCAGATCGCCCCACTGATCGCTCAGGTCCGCTCCGCGGGAGGCGTCGCCCCGCTGGAGTCGGCCCTGCGCGACTGGCAGGCCCGCCTGTCCGCCCGGGGCCGCGCCATGCTCAAGGGCGCCGCCGACCTGGACGCGTACCTCAGCACCCGCGAACCCTGAGGCCGGGTCACGTCCACCGCAGGAAACGGCATGGCCGCGGAAGCACACCATGCTTGAGTGCCGGGGCATTTCGCCTGATCAAGGGTTCGGCATTCGATCAAAAGCAGCACGTTGTGCCTGAGCATGTCGCGCAGTGGCGTCGTCGAACATGGTGCCGAAAGCCACTGAGGGCCTCGCCCTCGTGCGGCGTCTTCAAGGAGGCGAACGAACGCCGTCTTGATGCGGAGAGTAATGGAAAGGTAACGTATCATGATGATCGTATTACTCCCCACGGAGAGACTCTCCATGATCAGAACAGTGCTCAAGGCCGGGATCGTGACGGCCGCCCTGCTCGCCGCTCCGGTGGTCCTCTCGGCCCCCGCCCACGCCGCCACCTCGACCGTCGGTGGGACCAGCCGGGTGCCTGCCGGCGACGACGTGTACCGCGACTGGTACGCGAGCCACTCCAACTGTGTGACAGCGGGCCAGGGCGGAATCGACCGGGGCCACTGGGACCACTACACCTGCTCCGAGGGTGACTGGCTGTGGCACCTGTGGACCAACCGCTGAGCGACGGCTCGACGGCGTACGGAAGGCGCCCGCCGCGGCGGGCGCCTTCCCCGTTGTCCGCGGCGGTCGACGAGCCTCGGAACCGTGATTCTGGATCTACAGCCGATCCGAAAGCCGCCAGGGAACTCGTCGAGTATGGTTCGGCATGGATGGGAAGAAAGTCGTGATCGCGTAGGATTCGACCCACGATGAGCCTTGAACCAGCGCCGCGCCACGCGACCGTCGAGCGCATGATCGGGATTCCCGCCGGGGAGATCGTCCTGCGGGACGAGGGCACGCGGACGAGTTGGAAGGTCGAGATCGGAGCCTTCCACCTGGCAACCCATCCCGTGACCCGCGAGCTGTACGGCGCCGTTCGAGGCGAGGCGCCCGCGAGCCCGGCGGGGCCGCGGACTCCGGTGACCGAGGTCTCCTGGATGGAGGCCGTCCGGTTCTGCAACCTGCTCTCGCAGGCGACCGGGCTCACCCCCTGCTACGCGATGGGCGACGACCCTGACGGGCAGGACGTGGTCTGCGACTGGGAGGCCGACGGCTATCGCCTCCCGTCCGAGGCGGAGTGGGAGTACGCGTGCCGGGCCGGGACCTCCGACGTCCGCTACGGAGACCTGGACGAGATCGCCTGGTACCGCGACAACTCCGGCGGCGAGGTGCACGATGTCGCGACCAGGGCGCCGAACGCGTGGGGCCTCCACGACATGATCGGCAACGTGTGGGAGTGGTGCTGGGACGTCTACGATCCCGGCGTCTACGGGCCGTACCGCGTGTTCCGCGGCGGAAGCTGGTCCGATCGCCCGCGAGGATGCCGGGCATCCTGCCGCCGCAAGAGTCACCCGACCTTCCGCATCGACGACCTCGGGTTCCGCCTCGCCCGGTCGCTGTGAGCGAGGGGACGCTCCTGTCGATGTGGCCCGGCGCGCGGCCGCTCCCTCAGGGGCTGACCGGACGGGCTTGTCCCGTAGGCGGGTCCGGGCGCTCGGCGCGCGGGATCTCCGGACGCTCCAGGACGACGGTCACCTCGAGCCCGCCTTCCGGGAGGGGGTGGGCCTCCAGCACGCCGCGATGGGCGTCGACGATGGCGGTGACGATCGACAGGCCCAACCCCAGGCCGTCGCCGGTCGCCCTCCTGCCGGTTTCCATGCGCTGGAAGGGCTGCAGGAGCGTGTCGACCCGGTCGGGCGGGATCACCGGGCCGCTGTTGGAGATCCTCAAGGTCGGACGGCCGGCCTGTACGGCGGTCGCCACCGTGATCCAGCCGTCGGGCACGTTGTGCCGTACGGCGTTGTCCAGCAAATTCGCGACCAGGCGTTCGATCAGAGCGGGGTCGCCGGACGCGGGTGCCGGGTGAAGCGCGGACCGGACGCGGACGCCCGGGTCCCCTTGGCGGCCGATGGCCTGGCGGGTGATCACGGCCAGATCGAAGGGCTGCCGGTGATCCAGTCCCTGCTGGCCGCGGGCCAGGGTGAGGAGGGCCTCGATCAGCCGCTCCTGGTGCTTGCCGGCGGCCAGCAGCCGTTCCATCACGACCCGCAGTGACTCGGCGTCGGCCTCCACGTCGGCGAGTGCGACCTCGACCATGGCCTGTTGCAGCGTCAGGGGAGTGCGCAGCTCGTGGGAGGCGTTGGCGACGAACCGCCGCTGCGCGGTGAACGCGGCCTCCAGCCGGTTCAGCAGCTCGTCGAACGTGTCGGCCAGTTCTTTGAGCTCGTCGTCCGGCCCGGACGCGGCCAGCCGCCGGTCGAGGCGGTCGGCCGTGATGCGCCGGACGGTGGCCGTCATCTCGCCCAGCGGCCGCAGCACGCGCCCGGCCATGAGCCATCCCAGCAGCATCGACGCGAACGCCATGACCGCCAGCGCGATCAGGGAGTTGACCAGGAGCCGGCGCAGGTTCTCGGCCTGCTGTTCCTCCACCTGGGGCACCGGGACCGGCAGCCGCATCCCACCAGGCGGCGTGGGAGCGGTCGGCGGCCCGGGGAAGGGCGAGTGCTCGACCAGGACGTAGATGAGCACGACCAGCAGCACTCCGGCCATCAGGAACAGGCCGCTGTAGAGCAGGGTCAGGCGCAGCCGCACCGTCCGTCTCATATTCGGTATCCGGCCTGTGGGACCGTCTCGATCAGCGGCGGGTCGCCGAGCTTGCGGCGCAACCGGCTGATCGTCACCTTGACGGTCTGCGTGAACGGGTCGGCGAACTCGTCCCACGCCCGCTCCAGGAGCTGTTCGGCGGAGACGACGGCGCCCCCGGCGGCCAGCAGCAGCTCCAGCACGGCGAACTCCTTGGGGCTCAGCGGCAGTCGCTGCCCGTCGCGGGTCGCGATCCGGGTGGCCGGGTCGAGACGCAGATCGCCGTGGACCAGCACCGGCGGAAGAGCCGGGCGTGACCGCCTGGCCAGGGCCCGGATCCGGGCGACCAACTCGGCGAAGGCGAACGGCTTGGGAAGGTAGTCGTCCGCGCCGACGCCCAAACCGGTCACCCTGTCCTCGATCGTGCCGGCGGCGGTGAGCATCAGCACCCGCGCCGGATGGCCCGAACCGATCAGTGACCTGCACACCTCGTCGCCGTGCAGTCCCGGCAGGTCCCGGTCGAGGACGACGACGTCGTAGTGGTTGGCCGAGGTGCGGTCGAGCGCGGCGTGGCCGTCCAGCACCACGTCGACGGCCATGCCCTCGCGGCGCAGCCCCGCGGCCACGGTCTGGGCGAGTTCCTCGTGGTCTTCGACCATCAGCACCCTCATGATCCCCCCAGGATGCGCCGGTGCCGGTTACAGCGGGGTAACCGTCGCCGTTCCCGACCCGTAACCGGCCTTCGGCTTTTCTGGCTCCATCGGCAGACGCCGACAGATGTCGGCAGACATCGATGGAAACGGAGGAACCATTATGTACGGCTCGATGATCAGGAGAACGGTTCTCGCCGCGGCGGTCCTGGCCGCGGGCGTGGCGGGGCCGGCCGCCCCGGCCCTGGCGTCCGCCGGGGACGGCGAGGCGTTCACCGCCTGCATGCGTTCGCACGGGCTGCCCGGCTTTCCCGAGGTCGCGGTTTCGACCGACGGGCTGATCAACCTCGACATCAAAGGGGAGCGCGTCGACGTCTTCTCCGACACGTACGGGGCGGCGGTGAAGGCGTGCGAGTCGCTGCTTCCCACTCCCGCCCATCTGCCGAAGGCGCCCGTCGCCCCGGAAGCGCCCACCGCCCCCGTCGCCCCGGATACGCCCGTCGCTCCGATCGCCCCGGATACGCCCGTCGCCCCGATCGCTCCGTCGCTACCGTCCTGATCAGGGGGGTCTCGGTCGTCCCCGGCGTGTTCCCGCGTCCGTCCACGAGCGGGAGGTGATCACGAACGGGACGGGCGGACGCGTGCCGTGAGTCGCTATTCGCCGGGAAGGGCCGACGCTTCGGCGGCCATGTCGAAGAAGCGCCGTTCCAGGTGGGTCGCGCGCTGGAAGACGTCGAGTACCCGTGACTGCTCCGCGTCGGGGAGATGGGGTCCGAGGCGGTCCAGCTCACCGCGGAGGAAGTCCACCCAGGCGCGGAAGCCGGGGCCGTCGTGCAGGCCGATCCACTCGCGGTGGACGAAGTTCTCCGGGAGTGGATCGCGTGCGCGGCTCGCCCAGCCGAGATACGTCCACTCGGCCACGCACAGCACCGCGATGATCAGCGCGTACCGCCGGCCGGCGCGCGCCTCGTCCATGAGGGCGCGGAAGTCCACCGTCACGGGCTCCAGCGTCTCCGGGACCAGGTCCGCACCCAGCGCCGCCAGGGCGCGGTGGAAGTAGCCCCGCTCGGTGTCGGTCACGGTAAGGCCGAGGAAGCGGCCGATGGGAACCCGAGCCTCGAACGAGTCGGCGCAGGCCACGGCGGCGCCGAGTAGCGCGGTGAAGGCGTCGACGAACTGGAAGTCCTGCACCAGGTAGTGGCGCATGTCGGCCTCGCCGCGGATGATGGCGGCGGCGAAGGGGTGCGTCACCACCGCGGTCCAGTCGGGCTCGCTGGACGAGCGCAGCCATTCGCTGAAGACGGGATCGCTCGCTGTCGTACGCCACTGGGCGAAGGGAATCACAGGGCTCCTCCGACTCGTGCTCGCTCCTGCATGGTCTCAAGGCGCGGAACTCGCCCGTCCGTTCCCCCTGCCCCTCTCTCGCCGACGATTCATCGCCAAAGCATGTGACGTTCCTTCTAGAACAAAGATCTGCTGCGTGTTTAAGTGGGTGAAAACGCAGCGAAAGGGACGCACGTATGGAGCAAGGGGAGTACCGGCGGCGAGCCAGAACCTGGCTGGAGGAGAACGCGGGAGCGCGGGCCGAGGCCGATCCCGGCACGGACGGCCTGGCCGCCGCGCGGGCCTTCATGGCGGAGCTGCACGACGCGGGCTACTCCGGCATCACCTGGCCGAAGCAGTGGGGCGGCCAGGGGCTCACCCAGGCGGAGGAGCGCGCCTTCGCCGCGGAGGCCAGGGACTTCACGCTGCCGACCTACGTCTTCTCGATCGGCCTGGGCATGTGCGGGCCCACCCTGGTGGACCTGGGAACCGACGCCCAGCGGACCAGGTACATCCGCCCACTGCTGCGGGGCGAGGAGATCTGGTGCCAGTTGTTCTCCGAGCCCGGTGCGGGCAGCGACGTCGCCGCGCTGCAGACCCGGGCCGTACCCGCCGGCGACGGCTGGATCGTCAACGGGCAGAAGGTGTGGACGTCGGTCGCGCAGCACGCCGACTTCGGCCTGCTGCTTACCCGCACCGACGTGGACGTGCCCAAGCACCAGGGCCTGACGATGTTCATCGTGGACATGCACGCCCCCGGCGTCACGATCCGCCCGCTCACGGACATGACCGGCCACGCCCGCTTCAACGAGATCTTCTTCGACGACGTCCACATCCCCGCCGAGAGCCTGGTCGGGGAGGTCAACGGTGGCTGGAAGTGCGCGGTCACGACCCTGCTGCACGAGCGGCTGTCCATCTCCGCCGAGGTCGGCATGAGCGGGCAGAAGGACAACCCCGCCACGTTCGCCGCGTTGCGGAAGGTCGTCGACACCTCCGACCCACTGGTACGCGACCAGCTCGTCGAGCTCCACATCCGCTCCCGCGCGCTGGCCCTGTTCAACCAGCGGCTGGCGCAGGAGACCAGGGCGGGGATCTTCCCCGGAGCCCGGGGGAGCGCGGCCAAGCTGCTGCTCGCGGAGCTCACCAACTTCAGCGCCGACCTCGCGGTCTCGCTGGTCGGCCCGGAGGCGGTCGCCTACGACGAGGGCAGCGGTGGCGGCGGGCTCGCCGGGGCGATCGCGCTGGCTCCCGCCATGTCCCTCGGCGGCGGCACCAACGAGATCATGCGCAACATCATCGGTGACCGCGTGCTCGGCCTGCCGCCCGAGCCCCGCCTGGACAAGACCGTGCCGTTCAAGGACCTGAAGGTGGGGACCCAGTCATGAACCTCGTTCTCACCGCCGAGCAGCAGGAGCTGCGCGCCGCCGTCCGCTCCTTCCTCGGTACGGCCTCGCCGCTCGCCAAGGTCCGCCGGGACATGGACTCCGAGCAAGGCTACGACCCGGAGGTGTATCGCAGGCTCACCGGCGAGCTCGGGCTGGCGGGGCTGGTCGTCCCGGAGGACCGGGGCGGCGCGGGGGCGGGCCACGCCGAACTGGCCGTCGTCCTGGAGGAGACCGGCGCCGCGCTGCTCCCCGGCCCGTTCCTGGCCACGACCTTCGCCGTGATCCTCCTCACCGAGCTGGGGGACAAGGAGCTGCTGCCCGGCGTCACGGCCGGGACCACGATCGCCACGGTCGCGCTGGACGCGGATCGGGTGCTCAACGGGGCCGAGGCCGACGTCATCCTGGTGATCGACGGCGGCGAGGTCCGCGCCGTGCGCGGCGGCGACCGTACTCCGTTGACCACGCTGGATCCGACCCGCAGGCAGGCGCGGGCCGCGCTGGACAGCGGCGAGGTGGTCGGCGCCTCCGAGGCGGCGGTCGCCCGCGCCCGCGATCTGTTCGCGGTGGCCCTGGCCGCCGAACAGCTCGGCGTGCTGCGCGCGACACTGGACGCCATCGTCGCCTACAGCAAGATCCGCGTGACCTTCGGCCGGCCGATCGGCTCGTACCAGGGCGTCAAACACAAGCTCGCCGACATGCACTGCCGGCTGGAGCAGGCCGAGTCGATCGTCCGGTTCGCCGCCTGGGCCGCCGACGAGTCGGCCGGGGAACTGCCCGCGGCGGCCGCGCTGGCCCAGGCGTACGTCGGGCGGGCCTGCTTCGAGACGGCCCGCGACAGCCTGCTGCTGCACGGCGGTATCGGTTTCACCTGGGAGCACGACGCGCATCTGTACTACAAGCGGGCGAAGTCCGACGAAGTACTGCTCGGGCCGACCCGCGTCCACCGGACCAGGCTCGCGGACCTGCTGGAGCTCTGACATGCCCGACCACAGCGAACTCGCCGGTTTCTACCGGATCGCCGAGGCCGACCCGGACCGGCCCGCGGTGATCGACGCGGACGGTGCGGTGACGAGCTACGGCGACCTGCACGCCATGGTCAACCGGGTCTCGCACGGCCTGCGGGCCCGCGGGCTGGCCCGGGGCGACGTGGTCGCCGGTGTGGTGCCCAACAGCCTGGACGCGGTCGTGATCCTGATGGCGACCGGGCAGATCGGCCTCTACCACGTCCCGATCAACTGGCATCTCACCGCGAGCGAGATCGGCTACATCCTCGACGACTGCGACGCCGCGATCGTGATCACCGCCCCGGCCCATGAGCAGACCGTACGGCAGGCGGCCGGCGCGGCCGAGGTCCACGTCGGCCTGGCGGAGCTCGCCGCAGGGCAGCCCTCTTCGCCGCCCGACGACCGCACCGCCGGGAGCGTCATGTGGTACACCTCCGGCACCACGGGCTTTCCCAAAGGTGTGCAGCGGCCGCTGTCCGGTGCTCGGCCGGAGGATCTCGTCCCTGTGTCCGTCTGGTTCCTCGGCGAGGTGTGCGACCTGCGGCCGGGGCCCGCCGTCCACCTGGTGACGTCGCCGATGTACCACTCCTCCCCGTGTGCGCACACGCAGTTCGCGCTGCACCTGGGCCATACGGTGGTGATCGCGCCGCGCTTCGACCCGGCCGAGATCCTGGCGCTGGTCGACAGGTACCGGGTGACCAACGCGATGATGGTGCCGACGATGTTCCACCGGATGCTCCGGCTTCCGGCGGAGGTGCGGGAGCGGTACGACCTGTCCTCGCTCCGGCAGGTCATCCACACCGGTGCCGCCTGCCCGGTGGCCGTCAAGCAGGCGATCATGGACTGGTGGGGGCCGGTGCTCTACGAGTACTACGGCTCCACTGAGTCGACGGTCGCCTTCGCGGTGAAACCGCACGACTGGCTGGCCCGCCCCGGAACCGTCGGCCGTCCCGCCCCCGGCTTCCGGGCGCGGATCCTCGCCGAGAACGGCGCGGAGCTGCCGCCGGGCGAACCCGGTCTGATCTACGTCACGTCCTCGCTCGGCGGCTTCGTGTACCGCAAGGACCCGGCCAAGACCGCCGCCAGTATGCGTGACGAGTGGTACACCCCCGGCGACATCGGCTATCTGGATGAGGACGGCTTCCTGTTCCTCTGCGACCGCCGTACCGACCTGATCGTCTCCGGCGGGGTCAACGTCTATCCGGCCGAGATCGAGGCCGCCCTGCTGGAGCACCCCGCCGTGGCCGACGTCGCCGTGATCGGCGTCCCGGACGAGGAATGGGGCCATGTCGTGGTGGCCCTGGTCCAGGTGGTCGAGGGCGCCGGAGTCACCGCCGAGGAGCTGCTCAAGCACTGCGAGCCCAGGATCGCCAGGTTCAAGCACCCCAGGGTGATCGAGTTCCGGGCCGAACTGCCGCGCACCCCGACCGGGAAGCTGTCGCGCTCCAGCGTCAGGGAGGAGTACCTCGCCACGAGAGGAAACGTCCGCTCCGACGTCGAGTAGTTTCCCCGCGGCGGGTGCGCGGGTCACTTGCCGGTGGGGCGGGCACGCACATGCATCCGCTCGCCCTGCGGCCCGAACAGGCTGATGAACTCGACCGGCTCCGGCCCGGGGTTGGCGAACGCGTGCGGTACGCGGGTGTCGAACTCGGCTGCCTCCCCCGCGGTGAGGACGAGGTCGTGCTCGCCCAGGAGCAGCCGCAGCCGGCCGGACAGGACGTAGAGCCACTCGTAGCCCTCGTGCGTTCGCTGCTCCAGCTCGCCTCCGCACCCGTGCCCGGCGGGCACGACCTGCTTGTAGGCGGCCAGCCCGCCCAGATGGCGGGTGAGCGGGACGAAGGTCATGCCGTGCCGGCTGAAGGGGCGGGGGTGGATGCGGGGGTCGCCGGTCGGCGGCGCGCCGACCAACTCGTCCAGCGGTACGTGGTGGGCGTGGGCCAGGGGCAGCAGCAGCTCCAGAGTGGGCTTGCGCTGCCCGGACTCCAGGCGCGAAAGGGTGCTGAGGGAGATCCCGGTCGTCTCGCTCAGCTCGGCCAGGGTGACGCCGCGTTCGCGGCGCAGCGCTCGCAGGCGCGGGCCCACAGCGGTCAAAACGGTCACGAGGTCACTGTCTGCCATCTTCCTATTTGCTGGGTTGGCAAGAGGATTTGTCAAATCATGGGGGCGGGGCGGAGCATCTCCCGTGGACGGAGGTACTTCGCATGACTGAGCGAACAAGAGAGATCGTTGCCCCCCAGGGGGAGGAGCGGCGTTACGAGGTCGTGGTCGTGGGTGGGGGAGCCGCCGGGCTGAGCGGGGCGCTGACCCTGGCCCGGGCACGCCGCTCGGTGCTGGTGATCGACGCCGGGAGGCCGCGCAACGCACCGGCTGGGCATGTCCACAGCTACCTCGGCCGCGAGGGCACGCCACCCGCGGACCTGCTCGCCACCGGCCGGGCGGAGGTGACCGGGTACGGCGGCGAGATCGTGGACGGCGACGTCGTGGCGGTCGAGCGCCTGGACGCCGGAGGCTTCCGTGTCGTACTCGACGGCGGGACCGCGGTCGTCGCGGACCGGCTGCTGGTGACCACCGGCCTGGTCGACGAACTGCCCCCGGTGCCGGGAGTGGCGGAGCGGTGGGGGCGCGAGGTGCTGCACTGCCCGTACTGTCACGGCTGGGAGGTGCGCGGCCAGGCGATCGGAATCCTGGCCACCGGGCCGCTGGCGGTCCACCAAGCGCTGATGTGGCGGCAGTGGAGCACGGACGTCACCCTCTTCGCGCACACCGCGCCTCGGATCGGCGATGACGATTATGAGCGACTCGTCGCCCGCGGCATCGCCGTGGTGGACGGGGAGGTGAAGGGTCTGGAGGTGACGGACGACCGGCTCACCGGCGTACGGCTGACCGGCGGCCGGGTGGTCTCCTGTCAGGCTCTCGTGGTCGGGCCGCGCTTCACCGCTCGTGCCGACATCCTCACCGGCCTTGGCCTGGAGACGACCGAGCAGGAGATGGGCGGACATGTGGTCGGCACTTACGTCGCCGCGGACCCGTCCGGAGCGACGCGAGTCCCCGGGGTGTGGGTGGCCGGCAATGTGGCCAACCTGACCGAGCAGGTCATCGGCGCCGCCGCCGCGGGGGTGCGCGCCGCCGCGGCCATCAACGCCGACCTGACCGCCGAGGAGACCAGCCGGGCCGTCGCCGCCCGCCGGCACGACCGGCACCACCATCCCGTACGCGAAGACACGGGACACGCGGACACGGGACACGCGGACACGGGACACGCGGACACGGGACATGAGCACACGAGGGAGCACACGCCGATGACAGAGGACAACGCCGCGACCGAGGAGTTCTGGGACGCCCGCTACGGTCAGAGCGACCAGATCTGGAGCGGGAACCCCAACGCCGTCCTGGTCCGTGAGGTCACCGGCCTTGAGCCGGGCAGGGCCCTGGACCTGGGATGTGGTGAGGGAGCCGACGCGATCTGGCTCGCCCGGCGTGGATGGCACGTCACCGCGGTCGACATCTCCCGCGTCGCCCTGGACCGGGCGGCGAAGTGGGCGGCAGCGGAGGACGTCGCCGATCGCATCGACTGGCAGTGGCACGACCTCGGGAAGTCTTTCCCCAGCGGCGTCTTCGAGCTCGTCTCGGCCCATTTCCTGCACTCGCCCGTGGAGTTGCCGCGAGAGGAAATCCTGCGGACGGCCGCCGCGGCCGTCGCGCCCGGCGGGGTCCTCCTCGTCGTCGGGCACGCGGGGTTCCCCTCCTGGGAGCACAATCCGCATCCGGAGCTGCACTTCCCCACGTCGGACGAGGTCCTCGACGCGCTTGACCTCCCCGACGGACAGTGGGAGGTCCTGCTCAGCGAGGAGTACGAGCGCGTCCAGACCGACCTTGAAGGGCAGCCGGCCACCCGTTTGGACAACGTGCTCAAGATCCGACGTCTGGGCGCCTGATCCCGGGCGGCTTCCTGCCCACGCATCGCACTCCTGGGGTGGTGCAGGGCTGTCAGGGCGCCGCGTGGCCGCTGCTCGTCGGCGCCGGACAGCGGTTGGTCTTCCTTCCGGCGTGACCAGAGGAGGCCGACCCCGGTTGTCCGCGAGCAGCTGAAGGTGGGGCCGTGCACGGAAGGTGTGCGGCCCCACAACCGGTGTGCGGCCCACTCAACACGCGGGGCGGACATCACGGTTCGCCCTCATCTGTCGGGGCCTGCCTGGTGCGGTGCGGTGCGGGCGGTTCGGGGCCCAGGGCGCACCGAGGTCGGAGAACGACCACGGCGATAATATGTGAGCCATGTCACACTTCGGAAAGGGAATGTCGGTTGCGACGGGGGATGTTGTAGCCGCTCGTGAGGTTCTCGGTGGTCATCGTGTGGCTCGTCGAGCGGTTGCACGTCGATCTGTGCCGCATCGACGGCGATCTCTGTCGCTGAACACGCCTTCGATCTCCCCCCTTCCTCACCCGCGTGCCGTGTCCACTCCGGCATGCCTTTCTCCGGAGTCTTGTTCGTGAAGAAGTTCTCCTTCTCCCTGCAGTTGCTGCTGGGCCTCGTCGT
Source organism: Microtetraspora sp. AC03309 (assembly GCF_020826795.1). Classification (NCBI taxonomy): domain Bacteria; kingdom Bacillati; phylum Actinomycetota; class Actinomycetes; order Streptosporangiales; family Streptosporangiaceae; genus Microtetraspora; species Microtetraspora sp. AC03309. The sequence goes on from NZ_JADDIL010000009.1 coordinate 151,818, forward strand.
CGGCGTCGGCCTCGGGCTCATCGCCCGCGCCGCCGAGGTCGCCTGGCTCGCCGACACGCTGACCGAGGTCGGCAAGATCTTCGTCCAGCTTCTCAAGCTCGCGGTCCCGCCGCTGGTCTTCACCGCGGTCGTCGTCAGCGTGGCCAACCTGCGCAACGTCAGCGGAGCCGCCAGGCTCGCCGGAAAGACGCTCCTCTGGTTCATGGTCACCTCGCTGGTCGCGGTGGCCGCCGCGATCGGCCTCGGCCTGCTGATCAATCCCGGCCAGGGCGTCACCATCGCCACCGAGGGCGCCAAGGCCGTCGACCTGGACGGCGCCGGAACCTGGCTCGACTTCCTGACCGGCATCGTCCCGACCAACGTCGTCACCGCGTTCACCGAGCTCAACGTCCTCCAGATCGTCTTCCTGGGAGTCGTCTTCGGCGCCGCCGCCATGGCGGTCGGCGAGAAGGCCGAGCCGTTCCTGAACGTCAGCCGTTCGGTCCTGGAACTGGTCCAGAAGGCCCTCTGGTGGGTCATCCGCCTGGCCCCGATCGGAACCGCCGGCCTGATCGGTAAGTCGGTGGCCACCTACGGCTGGGATCTGCTGGCTCCGCTGGCGAAGTTCAGCGTGGGCGTCTACGTCGGCTGCTTCATCGTGCTGCTGGTGATCTATCCGGCGCTGCTCGCCCTCGTGGGCAAGGTCAGCCCGTTCACCTTCTACCGCAACGCCTGGCCCGCGATCGAGCTGGCCTTCGTCTCCCGCTCCTCCGTCGGCACCATGCCGCTGACCCAGCGCGTGACCACCGACCGGCTCGGCGTCGACCGTGACTACGCGTCCTTCGCGGTGCCGTTCGGTGCGACCACCAAGATGGACGGCTGCGCGGCGGTCTACCCGGCGCTCGCCGCGATCTTCGTGGCGCAGGTGTTCGACGTCCCGCTCGGCGTCGGCGACTACCTGCTGATCGCGTTCGTCTCCGTGGTCGGCTCCGCCGCCACCGCCGGCCTGACCGGCGCGATCGTGATGCTGACCCTGACCCTGAGCACGCTCGGCCTGCCCCTGGAGGGCGTCGGCCTGCTGCTGGCGATCGACCCGATCCTGGACATGATCCGCACCGCCACCAACGTCGCGGGCCAGATGGTGGTCCCGGTCCTGGTGGGACGTTCGGAGAACCGCCTCGACGAGAGTGTCTTCACGGCGCCGCCGCAGCCGCTCGACGACGTCCCCCCGGGTAAGGCCGCCGGGTCGTCCGAGCCGGCCCTCGCCTGACATCCCCGGCGGAAACACACGGGCGCGGCGCCCGCGACCTTCGACAACCAGGAAGGTCGCGGACGCCGCGCCCGTCGTCCGTCCGGCCCGAGGTCTTCACCTCGCCGGTCGTCGGATCAAGCCACGTTCTGGAGGACGCGGCGCAGTTGGTCGGCGTAGGCGCGGGGGTGGGTGGTGTTGCCGTTGTGGCCGCCCGGGAACTCCGTGATCTCGGTGCCGAGCACGACGGCCAGTTCCTGGGCGCAGCGGTAGTCGAAGACGGCACGCGGGGTGGTACGACCGGCGGCGGACACGATGCGCGTGGAGGTGGCGGGCAGCTCGGTGACGGACAGGGTGTCGCCGATGACGGCGGTGAAGTCGTGTTCGATGAAGAACCCGAAGTTGGCGACCCGCTGGGCGTTCATGGGCTGAGGGGTCAGGCCGGGCTCGGCGTCGGGGTTGGCCGGGTCGATGCCCAGCACCGCGGTGATGGCCTTGATCGCCGGCTCCAGTCCGTCGCGGCGATGAATCCGCTGGATCTCGGCCAGCTCTTCCTCGTGCCGGACCCGCTCGGCGTGGGGGAGCAGCCGGGGAGCGACCGGCTCGTGCGCGACGAGGGTGGCGATTTGGCCGGGGTGGCGGACGGCGAGGTGCAGGCCGATGACGGCGCCGAGGCTGCAACCGAGCATCAGGGCCGGTTCGTCGGTGAGTGCGGCGAGCAGGTGGTGGACGTCCTCCGCGTGCTCGGCCAGTGTCACGCCCCGGCCGGGGTCGTCCAGGGTGCTGCGGGACAGGCCGCGCCGGTCGTAGGTCACCACGGTGTAGTCGTCGCTGATCCGGTCGACCAGATCGGTGCTGCGGCCCGCGTCGCCTTCGCCGCTCTGGGAGATCAGCAGTGTCGGGCCCGTGCCGCGTACCTCGTAGTGGAGGGTCGCGCCGGGAACGGGCAGGCGGCCGGTCGTGGTGGTGGCCATGTCGACTCCTTCGATGTCGGGGCTTCTGGCGCCGTACTCGAACCATAAAGCATCAAATTTGATACATCAACCTAGATGTATCTTTTCTGATGTACCTTGGACGCGTGAACGGAGTCGAACTGTTCCTGCTGGGGCGCACGCTGATGAAGATCGGCGAGGAGGCCCTGCCCACGGAAGGGCTGGGCGACCAGCCGACCAGCGTTCGGACGGTCCTGATCGTGGTCAGCGACGTGCGGGCGCATCCCGGCAGCGCGGTCGGGGAGATCGCCACCCGCACCGGCCTACCGCAGAGCGCCGTGTCCGCGGGGGTGGCCCGCCTCCGCGAAGCCGGCGCCGTCGTCACCGAACCCGACTCCCGCGACCGTCGCCGTCTCCTGATCCGGCCCGCCCCCGAGATCTCCGACCGGGTGGAACAGGTCCGCTCGACCTCCATCGACGGTGCGCTGGCGAAAGCCCTGGACACCGCCGACCCGCAACGGGTCGCCGAGATCGTCGCCCTCCTGGAAGAGGTCGCACGACACCTGACTCCACAGGCACTCGTCCGCCTACGCAGCGAGGACGTCCAGTAGACGGTCGCTTTCGGCGGCGACGACGCGAGGAGCCGGGGTGATCCGCTCGGGTCTTCGCGATCATCAGTCGTCATCGACGCTTCGGACAGACCCGGCCGGTGCGGTGGGCGCGCGCGAAGGACGTGCCCGAGAAGCGGTCACTACCTGACCGCTTCTCCTGCGACTGTGGTCACCGAGCAGGGGCAGGCGAGCCGAGCCCATCAGAGTCTGGGCGGCGGAGCTGCCGTCACGCGTTCCGTCATGGCGCCGCCGGCTCCCACCGGACCAACACACGACTCGAAGGCAAGGACGTAGCGGTGAAGATGCGCGCACGGGGCCGGACCGGAATCCAGGTCGGCCCCCACTGCCTGGGCACCATGACGGGCGGCCAGGCCGGGGACCCCGACCGCGGGGGCGGCCCGCCGGAGATGGGCCTGCGCACAGGCCGCTACCGCAAGGGCCGGCCCGAGCCACGGAACGCGCGGATGAAATGGGTGCCCCGGCTCCTGACCGACGAGCGCGCGGCGGCGTGAGCCGATGACCGTTCTCGACGTCCGGGCGCTCAACCGCGCGACGCTCGCCCGCCAGTTGCTGCTCGACCACGCCGACATGCCGGCCCTCGACGCCGTCGCGCACCTGTGCGGCCTGCAGGCCCAGGAGCCGCAGGAGCCGTTCGTCGGGCTCTGGTCGCGGCTGCGCGCCTTCGACCCGGCGGACCTCTCGAACCTGCTGATCGGCCGAAGCGTCGTACGGACCCACCTCATGCGCCGCACTGTCCACCTGCTGACCGCCGACGACGTCCTCGCATGGCGTGCCCGCCACGACGCGATGCTGCGCCAACGGGTCCTTGGGACCTACCGCGGCGAGCTCGACGGATTGGACCTCGACGAGCTCGCCGAGGCGGGACTGGCGGTGATGGCCGACGGCGAGCCCCGGTCGATGGGCGAACTCGCGCGAGCCCTCGCCGACCGCTGGCCGGCGCCAGGCACGCGGGCACTGGGCGAGATGCTGGTCGCCGCCCTCATCCCGATGGTGCAGCTGCCGCCCCGCGGGATATGGCGCACCAAGGCGGGCGTGCGCAACGTCCCGCTCTCCTCCTGGCTGGGCCGCAAGATCGACCCGTCCGCCCTGGACGGCTCGGACCCGGTCGGCCAGGAGCTGGCACGCCGCTATCTGGCCGCCTACGGCCCCGCGGCCACGGCCGACCTACGCGCCTGGTCCGGCCTCGCCGGACTCCCCGCCGCGGTCGCCGCGATACGGGAGGAACTGGTCACCTTCCGCGACGAGCGCGGCCGAGAACTCCTCGACCTCCCCGACGCTCC